>CAZQBE010000072.1:3427-9598 GCA_964591595.1 uncultured Flavobacteriaceae bacterium | reverse complement strand
GGCGTAACTGCTGAAGTAATCGTATCACCAGAAAAAATTAAAGATTCTTTATCATTTCAAAAATGGCTACCAAATGTAAAAGGAAAGTTTGTTATGATTAATATGAAACAACCAACGGGCCGTCCAGATTATAATTGGGAAGAATTTGCAACTGAAGAATCTTTTACAAAAATGAAAGAAGAGCGTGATGCACAAACAAAAGAATGGCGAGCAAATTTTAGAAGAAGTGGTTACAATGGCAGAACCATAATTGCTGCTCTTGAAGAAGCTGGAGCTGCAGGAATTGTTTCAAGTAGATGGTCAAGAGCTTTTGGTTCTAACAAAATATTTAGTGCAAGAACAAAAACAATTCCAACAATCGATATAGAATTAGAAGATTATACAATGCTCTATAGATTAGTGGAGTATGGAGATAAACCTGTGATAAAGGTTGTTGCTCAATCTAAGGAATTAGGAAGAGTGCCTACATTTAATACCATTGCAGAAATTAAAGGAACAGAGAAACCAGATGAGTATGTAATCCTTTCGGCACATTTTGATTCTTGGGATGGAGCACAAGGTGCAACCGATAATGGCACAGGAACATTAGTGATGTTGGAGGCAATGCGAATTTTAAAGAAAATGTATCCAAACCCAAAGCGAACTATTTTAGTTGGGCATTGGGGAAGTGAAGAACAAGGATTAAATGGATCAAGAGCTTTTGTAGAAGACCATCCAGAAATTGTGAATAACATTCAAGCAGTATTTAATCAAGACAATGGAACAGGTAGAGTTGTAAATATTTCTGGAGCTGGATTTTTACATTCTTATGATTATATTGGTCGTTGGTTGCATGCTGTGCCAAAAGAAATCACCGAGCATATTGAAACTAATTTCCCTGGTTCGCCAAGTGGAGGAGGATCAGATAATGCTTCATTTGTGGCAGCCGGAGCTCCATCATTCAGTTTATTTTCACTAAACTGGTCGTATTGGAATTATACTTGGCATACAAATCGAGATACATATGATAAGATAATTTTTGATGATGTGCGTAATAATGCCATTTTAACAGCAATATTAGCATATATGGCTTCTGAAGATTCAAGTAGAACTTCCAGAGAAAAAATTGTGTTACCTGTTAGCAATAGAACAGGAAAACAAATGACATGGCCTAAACAGAAATCACCAAATAGAGAAGGTGGAAACTAATTAACAATAAACCTTATAAAGCAAAAACCTACAAATTAATTTGTAGGTTTTTTTATTAATGTTGAATTTGGTTATAATCCAAAAGCAGCTTTTACTTTATCTATATAGTCCAGTTTCTCCCAAGTAAAGAGTTCTACATCAATCGTTTTAGCATCACCATTGGGTTGCGCAAACGTTTTAGAAATCACTTCGTTTTTACGTCCCATATGTCCGTAAGCAGCAGTTTCTAAATACATGGGTTGACGTAGTTTTAAGCGCTCTTCAATATATGCAGGTCGCATGTCAAAGAGTTCAGAAACCTTTTCAGATATTTCGCTATCAGTCATATTAAACGGACAGGTGCCATAGGTATCTACAAAAATCCCCATAGGTTTAGCGACACCAATAGCATAACTTACTTGTACTAAAATTTCATCACAAACACCAGCAGCAACTAAGTTTTTAGCAATATGCCGTGTGGCATACGCTGCACTTCTATCTACTTTGCTGGGGTCTTTCCCTGAAAAAGCACCACCACCATGTGCGCCTTTGCCACCATATGTGTCCACTATAATTTTTCGACCTGTAAGACCAGTATCGCCATGTGGACCACCAATTACAAATTTCCCTGTTGGATTGATGTGGTAGGCAATATCAGCATTAAATAATGCTTTAATACTTTCTGGAAGTTTAGCAATAACTCTAGGAATTAAAATATCTATAATGTCTTTTCTAATTTTAGCAAGCATGGTGTCATCTTCATCAAAATCGTCATGCTGCGTAGAAACCACAATAGCATCTATACGTTGAGGTACATTATCGTCACTATACTCAATAGTCACTTGGCTTTTAGAATCTGGGCGTAAATAAGTAATGTCTTTACCTTCTCTGCGCAGTTCTGCAAGTTCAATAAGGATTCTATGCGCGAGGTCTAATGCCAAAGGCATATAATTTTCGGTTTCGCGAGTGGCATAACCAAACATCATCCCTTGGTCTCCTGCACCTTGTTGTTCTTTTTGATCTCTATCTACACCGCGATTGATATCATCAGACTGCTCATGAATTGCAGAAAACACACCACAAGAATTACCATCAAACATATACTCGCTTTTAGTATACCCAATAGTATTAATGGTGTCTCTGGCAATTCTTTGAACGTCTAAATAGGTGTTCGATTTTACTTCGCCAGCAAGTATAACTTGTCCTGTAGTGACTAAAGTTTCACAAGCCACTTTAGAGTTACTATCAAAAGCTAAAAAATTATCTATTAAAGCATCACTAATTTGATCAGCTACTTTATCTGGATGTCCTTCAGAAACGCTTTCTGAGGTAAATAAATAAGACATAAATATCTATAATTATTAGATTAAAAATATAAAAGAATTGATGATTGCTTTGTCGCTAGAGAAGTATATTAATTACTGCTTTAGCATTTTTTATTGAGGTTGCAATCAGACAAATTCTTCCTCGAGTTGAGTGCAAATGTAAAGATTAAAATTAAACAAAAAAATGTAATATTATAATATTCATTCAAAACAGAAAAAAAATCTGTTTTTACAATATTTAAAAATAAAAAATAGATTTTTTTTCTAAAAAACTCATGATTTGGTTATTATATAATTTTTTTCAATCTTTGAAGTAGACAAATGAAAACACAAATTTTAAATATCGTTTCTATAATTATTGTGGTGATTATTTCGCAACACTAGGAAGGGTATTGTAAAATTTTATATAAATTTAAAACCTTCCCGAAACGGAAGGTTTTTTAGTTTTAGAATGGTTTAAAATGAAGGTAAAAAAGAATATTATCATAATTAGTATTGTCATTATTAACTCCTATTAGAGTTGGTACAGATCGTTATTAGTAATATTAAAGGCCTGTATCAAATAGATTCAGGCTTTTTTATTGCATTTTTTTGAATCATTGAACATCATAAAAAAAACAAATTAAAGCATTGAAAATCAAACAGATAATACAATTGAATGTGAAGTGGATTTAAACTTAAATTATAATACAAAAACAGTAAAAAAAGCTAAAAATCTAATTTCGAACTTTAAATAAAATAAATTGACACAACTTAATAAACACAGTAAAGCTGTAACTCAAGATCCAACACAACCTGCTGCACAAGCAATGTTGCATGCTATTGGATTAACAACCGAAGATTTTAATAAACCATTGGTTGGTATTGCTAGTACAGGTTACGAAGGTAACCCTTGCAATATGCATCTCAATGATTTGGCATTATTAGCAAAGGAAGGAACTCTAAACGAAGATGTTATTGGCCTTATTTTTAATACTATTGGTGTCAGCGATGGCATTTCTATGGGAACTCCTGGGATGCGTTATTCGTTACCATCAAGAGATATTATTGCCGATTCTATGGAAACTGTGGTACAGGGTATGAGCTATGATGGATTAATAACAGTTGTTGGCTGCGATAAAAATATGCCTGGAGCTTTAATGGCAATGATTAGAGTGAATAAACCTTCAATTTTAGTTTATGGTGGGACTATTGAATCGGGTTGTCATAATGGAAAGAAACTAGATGTTGTTTCTGCATTTGAAGCTTGGGGAAGTAAAGTTGCTGGCACCATGTCCGAAACTGAATACCAAAGTATCGTTGAAAAGGCTTGCCCTGGAGCAGGAGCTTGTGGAGGTATGTACACAGCTAATACAATGGCTTCAGCAATTGAAGCTTTAGGAATGACCTTGCCTTATAATTCATCAAATCCAGCCTTGAGTGATAACAAAAAACAAGAGTCCATTAAAGCAGGGGAAACTATGCGCTTGCTTTTAGAAAAAGATATTAAGCCTTTAGATATTATCACAAAGAAATCACTGGAGAATGCTATTCGGTTAGTCACAGTACTAGGAGGCTCAACAAATGCAGTCCTTCATTTTTTAGCTATTGCCAGAGCAGCACAAATCGATTTTACACTTGAAGATTTTCAACGTATTAGCGATAATACACCTTTCTTGGCTGATTTAAAACCAAGCGGAAAATATCTTATGGAAGATGTACACGCAGTTGGTGGTATTCCAGCGGTTTTAAAATATTTATTAATGAAAGGCTTGCTGCATGGTAATTGCTTAACAGTGACAGGAAAAACATTAGCTGAAAATTTACTGGAGGTTGAATATTTAACTGAAGGTCAAGATGTAATAAAATCAATAGATCAACCCATAAAAACAACAGGACATTTAAGAATGTTATATGGAAATTTAGCTAAAGAAGGCAGTGTTGCTAAAATCACGGGTAAAGAAGGGTTGAAATTTTCAGGAAAAGCCAAAGTCTTTAACGGGGAATACGAAGCTAATGATGGTATTCGTGATGGAAAAGTAGAAAAAGGTGATGTAATTGTTATTCGTTATGAAGGTCCCAAAGGAGGCCCAGGAATGCCTGAAATGCTTAAACCAACAGCTGCCATAATGGGAGCAGGTTTAGGCAAGGATGTAGCATTAATTACTGATGGTCGTTTTTCAGGCGGAACACATGGTTTTGTTGTAGGACATATTACTCCTGAAGCACAGGAAGGTGGAACTATCGCATTGGTGGAAGATGGAGATATTATTACCATTGATGCCGAAACGAATTCTATACTATTAGAAGTTTCAGAAGAAGAACTACAGCAAAGACAACAACAATGGATAGCACCGCCACTTAAAGTAGAACATGGGGTACTTTATAAATATGCAAGAACAGTATCGTCAGCATCCAAAGGATGTGTAACCGATGAATTTTAAGTTATGACTTTAGAAACACAAATGATAAAACAAAAACAATATTTAGAACAGCCTAAGGAACGCATTTCTGGAAGCGAAGCTATAGTGCGATGTTTATTAGCTGAAGGCGTAGATATATTATATGGTTATCCAGGAGGAGCCATAATGCCTGTTTATGATGAGCTTTACAAATATCAAGATGAGATTCATCATGTATTAACCAGACACGAGCAAGGAGCAACACATGCAGCACAAGGCTATGCTCGTATTTCTGGAAAAGTTGGAGTTGCCATGGCAACATCCGGCCCAGGAGCGACCAATTTAATTACAGGAATCGCTGATGCTCAAATTGATTCTACACCAATGGTGTGTATTACAGGGCAAGTAGGATCACATTTGTTAGGTAGTGACGCATTTCAAGAAACAGATATTGTAGGTATTTCAACACCTGTAACCAAATGGAATCATCAAATTACTAAAGCTTCAGAGATACCAGAAGTGATGGCTAAGGCATTTTACATTGCAAAAAGTGGTCGCCCAGGACCTGTTTTAGTAGATATTACTAAAGATGCACAGTTTGAAGAGTTTGATTTTCAGTATAAAAAATGTGAAGGGGTTAGAAGCTATAATCCTGTGCCTAAAACTAATCCAGCTTCAATTGAAGCTGCTGCACAATTAATCAACGCTGCAAAAAAACCGATGATAATTTGGGGGCAAGGTGTCATTCTTAGTAAAGCTGAAGAACAACTAAAAGCAGTTATTGAAAAAGCAGGAATTCCATCTGCTTGGACCATTTTAGGAGCGTCTGCAATTCCAACGTCACATCCACTTAATATTGGCATGGTTGGGATGCATGGTAATTATGCACCAAACGTGTTAACCAATGAATGTGATGTGCTTATAGCCATTGGTATGCGATTTGACGATCGTGTAACAGGTGATTTAAGCAAATACGCTAAACAAGCTAAAGTGATTCATTTTGAAATAGATCCCGCTGAAATAGATAAAAATGTAAAAACGGATGTAGCCGTATTGGGAGATGCTAAAGCAAGTTTAACAGAATTATTATCACTTTTAAATAAAAGCACTCATACTAAATGGCATCAAAGTTTTAAAGATTTATATGCTATTGAGTTTGAAAAAGTCATTAAAGAAGAACTTCACCCAACCAAAGAGGGGTTAACCATGGGCGAAGTATTAAACGAAATTAATACGCAAAGTAAGGGGAAAGCAGCCATAGTTTCAGATGTTGGACAACACCAAATGATAGCCTGTCG
>CAZQBE010000072.1:0-3417 GCA_964591595.1 uncultured Flavobacteriaceae bacterium | reverse complement strand
GAATTTAATCAAACTAAAAGCAATATCACTTCAGGTGGTTTGGGGACTATGGGATTTGCACTTCCGGCAGCCATTGGCGCAAAAATGGCAGCTCCTGAGCGTGATGTCGTTGCAATTATTGGCGATGGTGGGTACCAAATGACCATTCAAGAATTAGGAACTATTTTTCAAACTAAGATTCCTGTAAAAATTGTGGTGTTAAATAATGAGTTTTTAGGAATGGTACGTCAGTGGCAGCAATTGTTTTTCGATAAACGCTATGCATCAACCGAAATGACGAATCCAGACTTTATAACCATAGCAAAAGGCTATCATATAGAAGCAACTCGAGTAACAAAACGTGAAGAGTTAGCTACTGCTGTTGCAGATATGATGGCTTCAAAAGACGCTTACTTCCTTGAGGTTTGCGTATCAAAAGAAAACAATGTATTTCCAATGGTTCCATCTGGAGCATCGGTTTCAGACATAAGATTAGAATAAAAATAGAAAATGGAACAAAGATAATAGAACAGAGAAATTGAATAATAAAGAGAAACAATCTTTTATCTTTATTCAAAAAAAAAAATGGATAAAGCAATAAAATCATATACGGTTTCAATATATACCGAAAATAATATAGGATTGCTAAATAGAATTTCAGCAATATTTCAACGCAGACATATTAATATTGAAAGCTTGAATATTTCAGCTTCAGAAATTGAAGGTGTATCACGTTTTACAATTGTGGTTAATATGACTAAGACCCAAGTGAAGAAAATTATTGGACAAATAGATAAACAAATAGAGGTCATAAAAACCTACTATCATACAGATGAAGAGACTATTTATCAAGAATCATGTTTGTTTAAAATTAAATCCGATTTACTGTTTGAAGAACGTCAAATTCAAAATATAATAAAAGAAAGTAATGCTATAATTGTAACGGTTAATAAAGATTTTTTTGTACTTGAAAAGTCGGGAAGACGCCATGAAATAGAATTACTTTATCGCGAATTAAGTGCTTTTGGAATTATGCAGTTTGTGCGTTCAGGACGCATAGCTGTAACCAAAGATGAATTAAAAATAACAAAAATGCTAAGTGCATTTAATAACTAATACTAATGTCAGGTTGAGAGTGCCATACTGAGCTTGTCGAAGTGCAATCGAAACCTAAACTAATAAAACAAGAAAAATGACAAATTACTTTAATACACTTTCCTTAAGTCAAAAATTGGATCAATTGTCAAAGTGCCGCTTCATGGAAGCTTCGGAGTTTGAAAATGGTGTAAAAGCTTTAATAGGAAAAAAAATAGTCATTGTTGGCTGTGGTGCACAAGGCTTAAACCAAGGCTTAAATATGAGAGATTCTGGGTTAGATATTTCTTATGCATTACGACAACAAGCCATTGATGAACAACGACAATCCTATAAAAATGCAACCTCTAATGGATTTAATGTTGCTACTTATGAGACACTAATCCCAAATGCAGATTTAGTATTGAATCTAACGCCAGATAAACAGCATTCGAGTGTTGTTGAGGCTGTAATGCCTTTAATGAAAAAGGGAGCAACATTGTCTTATTCACATGGATTTAATATTGTAGAAGAAGGCAAGCAAATACGTGAAGACCTAACAGTTATTATGGTAGCGCCAAAGTGTCCTGGAACCGAAGTGCGTGAAGAATATTTAAGGGGTTTTGGAGTGCCAACACTTATTGCTGTACATCCTGAAAATAATCCTGAAGGCAAAGGTTGGGCACAAGCTAAAGCATATGCTGTAGCAACAGGAGGACATAAAGCAGGTGTTTTAGAATCGTCTTTTGTAGCCGAAGTGAAAAGTGATTTAATGGGTGAGCAAACCATTTTATGTGGTGTGTTGCAAACAGCCTCTATTTTATGTTTTGATAAAATGACTGAAGAAGGAATTGATGCTAATTATGCAGCAAAACTCATTCAGTATGGTTGGGAAACCATTACTGAAGCTTTAAAACATGGAGGCATTACTAATATGATGGATAGATTATCTAATCCTGCAAAAATTAAAGCCTATGAATTGTCTGAAACACTTAAAACCATAATGAAGCCTTTATATAAAAAGCATATGGATGATATTATGTCTGGACATTTTTCGCAAACCATGATGACAGATTGGGCAAATGATGATAAAGATTTATTGCGATGGCGTGCTGAAACAGGCGAAACTGCTTTTGAAAAAACGGAAGCAACAGCAGCTCATATTACAGAACAGGAGTATTTTGATAATGGTGTTTTGATGATTGCTTTTGTAAGAGCAGGTGTGGAGTTGGCTTTTGAAACCATGGTGGCTTCCGGAATTATTTCTGAGTCTACTTATTATGAGTCCTTACATGAATTACCATTAATAGCAAATACAGTAGCGAGAAAGAAATTGTTTGAAATGAATCGCATTATTTCTGATACTGCCGAATATGGTTGCTATCTATTTGATCATGCATGTAAACCCTTATTAGTTGGCTTCATGAATTCGGTAAGCACAGATGTAATTGGAAAACCATTCAAAGCATCAAATGCAGTTGATAATATAGAACTTATAAAAGTGAATGATGCCATTAGACAACATCCAATAGAAAGTATTGGTAAAGAATTACGAGCGGCTATGACAGCCATGAAAGTAATTAAGACAGAAACAAAACAAGAAAAAGTATTATCGTAATCAATTTTATGGAAGTAACATCAATATATTATCCAAGTATAGTTGCTATTAAAACAGCAGCAGCCAAGTTAAAAGGAATAGCTTCCAAAACACCTTTGATTTCAAATTTTCAGTACTCAAAGAAGTTCCAAAATAACATTGTTTTTAAAAGGGAGGATTTACAGCAAGTACGATCATACAAAATTAGAGGTGCTTATAATAAAATGGCCTCACTTAGTGAAAACGAAATAGAAAACGGAATTGTATGTGCAAGCGCTGGAAACCATGCGCAAGGCGTAGCGTTGTCGTGTAAGTTATTAAAAATAAAAGGCACCATTTATATGCCTGCACCAACACCAAATCAAAAAGTGGAGCAGGTAAAAATGTTTGGTGAAGAATTTATAGATATTGTTCTGGAAGGCGACACATTTGACGACTCTTATCATGCTGCAATGCTTGAGTGTGGACGTTTAAACAAAACATTTATCCATCCATTTAACGATGAGAAAGTTATTGAGGGACAAGCGACAGTTGGTTTAGAGATATTAGATCAAACAGAGCAACCTATCGATTATATTTTTATCCCTGTTGGTGGTGGTGGATTAGCTTCTGGATTATCAACACTTTTTAAACAACTATCGCCTCAAACTAAAATAATTGGAGTAGAACCTGAAGGCGCTCCTTCAATGTTAACATCTATACAACAGAATAGAGTTGTAGAACTTAAAAAAATTGAAAAATTTGTTGATGGTGCTGCAGTTAGAAAA
>CAZQBE010000071.1:0-9634 GCA_964591595.1 uncultured Flavobacteriaceae bacterium | reverse complement strand
GTTAGCCACAATATAAAAAAACCGAGAAACGAATGTCATTTAACCCAAAACAAGAATATTTAATCGTAGAAGATAAAATTCGACTGAAAGACTTTCACGATTATACAGATTACTACATCACAAGACCACCTTATCAAAGAAAAGCAGTTTGGAGCGTGAAAAAGCAGCAAGCTCTAATTGACAGTATTTTTAGACGTTACTATGTTCCAAAATTAGTAATTCGGGAAGTTCGACTTACAGATGAAAAAACGGTAAACGAAATAATAGACGGACAACAAAGAATAACGTCAATTCAAAATTTCTTCAATAACGTATTCAAGCTACCTAAATCACTCGAAGAAATTCACCCAGAGCTTCCAGGAAAATATTTTAAAGATTTATCACCTGAATTTAGAATGTTCATTGACAAAAATCTTCATATAAGTGGAGATGTAATTAAAAGCATTGAAGACCCTAAAAATCCAAACCATCAAAAAATCGCAACCGAGATTTTTTGGAGACTTCAACAAGGAGAAAGTCTAAATTTTATGGAAATTGCTCACGCTCAATTAGCTTCGACAGCAAGAAATTTTATAGTAAAATATAGTGATGATATAACTTTTGACTTTGAGAATTATAAACCAATTGACTCGAACAAAAACAAACATAAATTTTTCAAAATAATCGACCGAAAAAATGACCGAATGCAACATTTGGCACTTTTTACAAGGTTCTTAATTTTAGAAGAAGAGAACGATTATATTGACGTTAGAGACAAAGTAATTTTCGATTTTATAGATAAGTATATAAGAGAAGATGGAATTGGAAATGAAGATTTTGAGAATACAGAAACTGCTAAAAGTTGCATCCGAACTCTGAATTTACTTTTTGACATTTTCGGCAATGACACAATGATTGACGAAAAGAACGGAATTAAAGAATTAAGCCGTGAATATGTAATTATTTCAGTTTATCAATTAGTTAGACATTTGAGAAGTCATTACGTAATTGATGACAAAGAAAAACAATGGATTAAAGACTTTTTCTTTTCTTTCTACCAACGTTGGAGCAAACAAAATGGAGACGATTTAGATATTATGCACTTTAGCAATAATCGACAACAAAGTGCTTATAATTTAAAAGAACGAGATATGATATTTCGTCAACTCTTTTTTGAATATTTAGCCAAAAATGAACTTTCATTAACGACAAAAGATGACAGACGAATGTTCAACGAAGCGGATAGAATTAAAATTTATCGCAGAGATAAAGGACTTTGCCAAAAATGTTTAAGCGAAAATAAAGGAGAAAAGGAATCAATTGTGAGTTGGAGCGAATATCAAGCTGACCATATTTTTCCTCACGCAAAAGGTGGAATGACAGACATTGAAAACGGACAAGTTTTGTGCAGATACCATAATGCACAAAAAGGAGCGAGAGTTGAAATCTGAACAAAATACTGTGGCTAACATTGTATAAGCGTAATGCGGGCAAAAGTGCTAAGCTGAAACAAATTGAATATTAAAAAACATATCGGCAAACTGAAAGTGAAGTGTTCCAAAACCCGCACTACGCTTATACTAGACCGTTGATGTGCCATTCGCCTTGTGGCGAACTTAAATCCCTTCGTGCTTTGCACTCACGGTATTTAAAATAGGCACATCAACGACGGCACTAAACCAAATTGAAAATGTTTATTGCCACAAGGCATTTTTCCTAATAACATAAGGATAATAATTAACGGCACATAACTTTTGCTAAATTCAATTTGGTACCTATTCTCCGGGTTATTTATCTTTTGAGCAAGCTCAAAATCTATCACCCTCGAATAGGAACTGCGTTTAGCGCCGTCGTTACCCACAAGCAAAAAAAATCTCAAGATAATTAATGAGCGATTTCGATAACATTAAAATTGAAGAACTAAGACAGGAGATAAGAAAGTTTAATAATGACGAAAATGTCAGTAAACTTGAAAGCTATTATCATTCAAAATCTTTACCTGAAATAATTGGTGCAAGTAGAAAAGAGTTAGCGCATAGCGGATTTCTTGCTTGGATTTTGAATAATACCGAAAGTCATATGCTCGGTGGTTTCCCTATAAAAAAACTACTTGAACTTCTTGTTATTTATAGCAAAGAAAAGCAATTAACTGACAACAAGGAATTATATGACTCAATAATCATATCCGATTTTGAATTAGACAACATATACATTGAAACAGAAAGAAGCATCAAAAATGTTGGACGATTAGACATTTATATTGTAGCAAACATTAAATATCTTGACAAAGAGAAAAAATTAAGACTTATAGTTGAAAATAAAGTTGGAACTAAGGAACATAGTGACCAAACAACTAAATACTTTGATTATTACGAAAGTATTAAAGAAGAAAATGATGTAAACCTCTATGTATTTCTAACACCAATTTCAAGTTTAGAACTAATGGATTTGGAATTACCCGAATGCAGTTGTAAAGAATACATCCAAATCAATTACCAATCAGTTGTAGACTTCATTTTAGAACCTGCTCTAAACAAGAATATCACTGATAAAACAAAATTTATTATTAAGGAATATCTACAATCATTAAGTCAGCCTACTCTTGACAAAGATGAAGAACAATATAAACAAGGATTAATTATGGCATTAGGAAGTGATGAAAGAAACTTGTTGACTAAGTTTTGGGACAAAAATCAAAAATTAATATTAGCAACTCTTTACGCAATTAGTTCTGACCCAGAACAAGAAAAAGATACAAGAGATAATGCAAATCAAGCTCTTAACAATTTATCGACAAGTAGTAAAGACAGAAGTTTGTGTTCAATAAAATACAATGGTACAGTAGAAGTTGAAAAAATTAAAAAATCAGATATAGGTTATTCAACTATTCAAGTTTTAGAAAAACACGGGCTTATAAACGATAGCTCTATTGAATTTTTAAAAGCTGACAGGACTGCAAATCATAATTTAATTAAGACACTTATTGAAGTTACAGCTACGGAAGAAAAGTACCGCAGGTATAGAGTTAACTCTGAAGCAGAACTTATTTATAACGGAACTGAATATTATGTTGTTAGAAATTGGGGAGTTGGAAATATTTTTGATTTTTTTGAAAAGATGTCTAATAAATTTAATGGTTTAGAATACGAAACACATTAAAAGCCAGTGGGTAACACTGTATATAGCAAATAGGGCGTTTGGTGATTTACGAAAGTTCAGTGCTATTACGAATACCGCCAAATCGTTGATTTGGCTTTTAAAAATGAATAAATTAAAAACAAAATACAACGCTTTGGCTCAGTGCAAACTTGAAAATGTTTATTGCCACAAGGCATTTTTCCTAATAACATAAGGATAATAATTAACGGCACATAACTTTTGCTAAATTCAATTTGGTACCTATTCTCCGGGTTATTTATCTTTTGAGCAAGCTCAAAATCTATCACCCTCGAATAGGAACTGCGTTTAGCGCCGTCGTTACCACCAATGGTAAGACAGAACACGACACATATGATATTCGCTTTTAAGACTACTTTTTTCGTGTTGACTTTTTTTCAATTAATCGGCTGCAAACAATTCAATAACGAATAGACAAATGATAAACCACATTAAACTTATTGAGACAATCCTCTATGTCAACGACCAAGAGACAAGTAGCAAATTTTATCAAAATATATTTCGTAAGGAACCTGACCTAAATGTTCCCGGTATGACAGAGTTTAACTTATCAAACAAATGTAAAATTGGACTAATGCCAAACAAAGGCATTGCAAAAATATTAGCGGACAAAACCCCACATCCAGACAGTGGAAATGGTATTCCAAGATGTGAACTGTATTTGTATGTTGACAATATTCAGATAGAATTTGACAATGCCACTAAAAGCGGAGCAATATTAATAAGCCCAATTATTGACAGAGATTGGGGAGACAAGGTTTGCTACTTTTCCGACCCAGACGGACATATTATTGCATTTGCGGAGAAAATAATGAAAGAAAAATAGAATGGACTTAAAATTTACAACTGCAACTTGCTACAACATGTCAGACTGAAGAACCACTGGTGGTAACAAAGTATAAAAAAACATACGACTGACAAGAGTTTCAGCGAGTTTAGTGCCTTAAATTAGCATCTATCTCGGCTGACAATTTATCGCTCTGAAAGCCCTACGTTTTTTATACAAACCGTTGATGTGCCATTCGCCTTGTGGCGAACTTAAATCCCTTCGTGCTTTGCACTCACGGTATTTAAAATAGGCACATCAACGACGGCACTAAACCAAATTGAGAATGTTTATTGCCACAAGGCATTTTTCCTAATAACATAAGGATAATAATGAAATATTATTACTGTATGAACATATTATTTGGATTTTTAGTCCTGTTCGCATTTGGGTGTACTGAAACAAGCACAAAATCTGATTCTTCGAAAAAAACGGTTAACTCGGACATACAATCTTCGAAACAGGTTGTTGCTTCTCCAATGACTACTTCTTATCAATCAGACAGTATTACTGACTCTCGAGATAGAGAAACTTATGGAGTCGTAAGTATCGGAAATCAAACTTGGATGGCAGAAAACTTGAAGTACAATTCTCCTGGGTCAAGACTTAACCCTAATAATCCCTCTACAAAATATGGTCGAGTTTATACTTGGATGGCAGCCCAAAAAGCTTGTCCAAATGGTTGGCACCTCCCTTCTGATTCTGAATGGAATGAACTCGAGATAAATTTAGGGATGTTAAATAATGATACTGGTGCTACTACTTGGCGTGGGAATCATGGAGTAAAAATGAAATCTAGATCTGATTGGGCGGAAGATGGAAACGGAACTAATAGCTCAAATTTCAATGTATTTCCTGGGGGACATTACTTTGAAGGGAAGTTTAATGATATTGGATATACTTCGGGCTATTGGTCAGCTACCGGAAACATTGATAATAATCTAGCATGGGTTCGTTTTATAGCTGGACCAATTAAAGGTGTAAATAGAATAGAAAGCGATACTGAAAAATCTGAACTTTTCTGTCGCTGTGTAAAGGACTAAAAAATAAAAACAGTGCCTAACAAGGTGTAAAAATGCATTGAAACGCATTCTACATAAACCGTTGTGTTTCATACCGAAAAAGCCAACCGCACAAACAGCACATTTGGTTTTTGCCGATACGAAAGCCAACGCCGTCAAACTAAAAACCTACTGCAATATTGACATGTTAATAATTATATTTAAGTATTTGCTTAAATAATAAAACTACATGTAACTTTATTGCGTTGTTAAATTCTAAATAGGAAGATTATGGAATACAATAAATCGTGTATCAGAGTGTTAGCTGACAAGGTTCAAATAGACAATTGTAGGGAACTACTTCAAACCAACGACAAATCATTCAGCCTACTGAGCGGACTTTTAACATTGGCAGGAAACAATGTAAGATTGAAAATCTTATTTCTCTTTGAAGAAGAAAATGAACTTTGTCCTTGTGACCTTTCAGACATTCTCGGAATAAGCATTCCTGCTGTTTCGCAACACCTCAGAAAATTAAAAGACAGAAATGTCATTGCAGGTAGAAGAGAAGGACAAACCATCTTCTACTCTTTGGAACAAGATCAACTGACTTTACTTCGTCCATTTTTTAAATATATATTAAACAATTCAAAAAAGGAAACAGCATGAAAAAGAAAAGCAATAGACTTGTAGGTGCGGGAGCACTTTCGGCAGTAGCAGCTTCACTTTGCTGCATTACACCTGTATTAGCTCTTATTTCAGGAGCTTCAGGAGTGGCATCTACGTTTTCGTGGATGGAACCAGCAAGACCTTATCTTATCGGTATCACCGTTTTGGTGTTGGGCTTTGCTTGGTATCAGAAACTTAAACCTCGAACAGCCGAAGAAATTCAATGTGATTGCGAAGAAGACGAAAAGAAGCCTTATATGCAGACTAAAACATTTTTGGGAATTGTAACCGTGTTTGCTGGCTTGATGCTTACTTTTCCAAACTACGCACACATTTTCTATCCTTCAAACGGCAACAAAGAAGTTATAATCGTCAATGCCTCTGACATTCAAACGGTAACTTTTGATGTAGAAGGGATGACTTGTAATGGTTGTGCTTCACACGTAGAAAATGAGGTGAACAAATTGCCAGGTATTGTTAAGGTAGATGCTATTTATGAAGAAGCGACTGCCAAGGTAGAGTTTGACCAAACCAAAGTGAGCTTTGCACAAATTGAAGAAACCATCAACGGGACTGGTTACAAAGTAGTCGGTAAAAAATAGTATTTTTTTGCCATTCATATTTTAGAACTTAATTAAATGATTTCCCAATGAAAAAGAAGTTAATCTTATTGAGTGCTTTGTTCCTAATTGGAATTACTCAAATCAATGCTCAATGTTACAAACGGACTGACATTAAAGCACAAACGGAAAATGCAACCAAGCTAGAAGGTAAAACTCTGAAACTGAAAATCACAGAAATAAATTGTACAGGTTGTTCTAACTATATTTCAAATTCACTCAAAGCAGTAGTCGGTATAATTGAACACAAGGTGGAATTCTCGAGCAATTTGACAAACATCCAATTCAACCAACAAAAACACAAGCATAAAATGCTGTTAAAAAAAATAACAATTAAAATTTAGAAAAAATGCTAAAAAACATATTTGGAAAGAATGGAGAAAAAACTCCTAAAAACACAATATCTATTTCATTGCAAATAGAAGGAATGACTTGTAGCGGATGTTCTTCACACATCGAAAAAGATTTAAATAAAACCGAAGGAGTTCTAAGCTGCTCAATAAATCATGAAACTGGAAAAGGTGATTTCACTTTTGATGGTAACAAAATCAGTAAAGCAGCACTTATTGACACTGTAAATAAGGTTGGAAACTATAAAGTAGTAAACGAAGCAGAAAATGAAGATTGCTGTGCTACAGAATCCGGAGCTACTAACTCACAAAATATAGTTAAAAATAAAGGAAATAATGATTACGATTTAATCATTATCGGTGGCGGTTCAGCTGCATTTTCGGCAGCAATCAAAGCCGAAAGTTTAGGCTTATCGACCTTAATGGTAAACGGTGGTTTAGACTTTGGCGGTACTTGTGTTAATGTAGGTTGTGTACCTTCTAAAAATCTTATTCGTGCAGGTGAAACGGCTTATCACGCAACGCATTCCAACTTTGAAGGTATTAAACCAAAAGGCGTTGACATTGATTTTGCTCAAATCATCAAAAACAAGAAAAAATTAGTAGCTACCCTTCAAGAGAAAAAATATTTGAATGTGGTGAGCGATTTTGAAAACCTGACTATGCTAAAAGGTTGGGCAAAGTTTAAAGACAATAAAACCATTTTGGTTGACGACAAGGAATACAAAGCCAATAAATTTTTGATTGCCACAGGAGCTACTACCAACATTCCGACTATTGAAGGATTGAACAAAATTGACTACTTGACCAATGTTTCTCTTTTCGACTTGGAAGAAAAACCTGAAAGCCTGACCATTATGGGAGCGGGTTATATAGGTTTGGAAATTGCAATGGCTTATAATCGTTTAGGTGTAAAAGTCCGTATCATTGAATTTACCGATCGAGTTTTGCGAACTCAAACACCTGACATCAGCGAAGCATTGGAAACTCAAATGCGAAAAGAAGGCATTGAAATCTTACCTAACTTCAGAGCAGTGAAATTCGAGAAGAACGGAAACGAAACGATAATTTATTGTAAATGCCCTGACGGTTCAATTACCCAAATAGTAGAAAAAGGAAAGGTTGTCATTGCCACAGGAACAAAAGCCAATACAAACCAATTAGGATTAGACAATATCGATTTAGAACTCACCGAAAGCGGACATATCGGTGTAAATGAAAAGATGGAAACCAATCTATCTAACATTTACGCAGCAGGTGATGTAACCAACACCCCTGCATTTGTTTACACTGCCGCATTTGAAGGTAAAATTGCCATTGAAAATGCATTTTCTGGAACAGATAAAAAAACTGATTATTCTTCTTTGCCCTGGGTGGTGTTTACCGACCCACAGATAGCAGGTGCAGGTGTAGATGAAGCACAGGCAGAAGCCAAAGGTATTCCGTTTGAAGTTTCAAAATTGGAATTGAAAGACGTGCCGAGAGCAATTGCAGCAAATAACACAATGGGATTTATCAAACTCATTCGCAACACCAAAACAGATAAATTGATAGGTGCAAGAGTAGTTGCACCCGAAGGAGGAGAACTCATCCAACAATTAAGTATGACCATCAAATACGGAATAACAGTAAAAGACTTAGCGGACAGTTTCTATCCTTATCTAACTTTGGGAGAAGGCATCAAATTAGCAGCAATAACTTTCGGAAAAGACGTATCAAAATTAAGTTGTTGTGCCAGTTAATCAGACAGAAAATATGGAGCGAACACACTACGTTGTGTATAAGCAATAGAGGGTGAAGTAGTAAATCAATGGTCTGTTCATTTATTAAACTTCATATTAAACTGAAAGATTTGTATTTTTAAATCCGCTACTGCTAACTACCTGAGACCGTTAACCAACAATAAATAAAATGAAATAACAGGATTTATAACTAAAGAAATTGAGAGAAGTGTTCAGAATTTTATTGAATCGATTGGAAGCAAGTCTAAACAAACTGATAGTCAAGTAATATTAGATTTATTGAATGAAATGACAGTGAATAAACCCAAAGTTTGGGGTAACGATATAGAACTAGATTTCTTGATTGGTTTTGGAAAGTATAATTATCATCGTAAAGGTTCTAAATTAGAATTTGAATGGTTCAATATTTGATTTTCACCAAGAAAATCCAAAATGATAGTTTATCTAGAATTTGATATCAATGACGAGAAAAAAATTAGGGGTAAGCTAGGAAAGTGCAAATTGGGTAAGGGTTATATGTTCATCAACAAATTATTATATTTAAACCGATAAATTCTAAAACAACTAGTTGTGAAAAGTAAAAGTGCTATATGGCATTAACTATTTGAAAATTAAAACTGTTACCAACACCACCTATAGTTCATATTCTGCGTGACACAAATTATAGCCAAACAGTTGAAATGCAATTCACCTTGCGACGAACATAAATACCTTTGCACATTGCGGTAATGATCTTTAAAATATGCACAAGATTAATGAAGGAAAGTATAAAATGACAAATACAACACATTCTAAAAATGGAAAGATGGTAGTTTGCTTAAATGTAAAAGATTTAAAGGCATCAAACGAATTTTATAAAAAATTAGGCTTTGCACAAATAGGTGGAAATATTAAAAAAGAATGGTCCATAATGAACGACGGAGAAAATGAACTGTACCTTTTTCAAGGTCATGTTTCTTCTAACACTTTAAATTTTCGAGGAGGAGATGTTTTTGCAATAGCGGCTTCGTTAAAAACTCAAGGACTGAAAATGACGAGCGATGCTAAAAAAGAATCTGATGGCTCTGATGGTGCATGGATTAATGATCCTGATGATAATACAATCTATTTTAATACTGCTCCAGGAGAAAGGCGTTTTAATACTTAACATTACATGCAAAGAGTAAATAAAACACCAAGTGATGCATAACTTATTACTTAACATTAAATAATAACTTTTTTATATAAAAATTAAAGGTAAAAATGAAATACGAAGAATTTCCATATAAGC
>CAZQBE010000070.1:0-9688 GCA_964591595.1 uncultured Flavobacteriaceae bacterium | reverse complement strand
AGAATTTTATTTAAATTAATTCCAAGCCCTAAACCAAAACCTCCATTAAATGAGATTATATACTTTCCAAGGTCTGCTTCATACAAACGCCTTTCATTTTGTGTCTTTGGTTTGCCCTTGTATCCCGGAATACCAACATCATAAAAGTCGATAGGTCGCTCTGCTCCAGAATTATTAATATCTGAATCTAAACTCCCCGTAAGTACTTTTCCGACTATAACTTCATCCAAAACATTAACGCTTTCATCTAAGTTTACCACTACAAACTGTTCTTCTATATTTTTAGAAGAAATTACAATTGACTTTAGTTTATATTGAATTGAAGAAAATACAAGGGTATCATTAAGCGTTGCAGAAATCTTAAACCCTCCTATTTTATTGGTCGTTGTAAACGAATTAGATGTTTTATTTATTACGTGAATATTTTCAATATCAGAACTCCCTTTTACAATACCTTTAATTTCAATGGTTTGCGACCAAACAACAGTCACAAAAAATAAGCAACATAGAAAAAATAGATTTCTAATTTTTGCCATTCTTTACCTTTTGAAACTCCTTGCTTTTTTTAATTAAATAATCTAAGAACTCCAATTCGTGCCCATTATCTAATAATCTTTTATCTAAACCAGCATCCTCAACATAATAAACAAATTCCATAATATGTTCCTTAGGTATATTAAGCCTTTCCATTAAATACTCAGTAGAGTATTTTTTAGTAATATCTTCTTCTGTAGCATTACTATCAAGCGATTTCTTTTTTTTGTTTTTAGAATTAAAGATAGGTTTAAAAAGCATACCAATAATTTTAACTGCATCAGCCGAATAATACAAAGTATTATCAGTCATTGCCGTATTTCTAATACCAGAAAGATAATCGGCAGTAAAATCAATCTTATCAAGATTGTCTAAACCAAAATACAAAGCATCCAAATCTGGATTGATCGTTTGAGTATTTGCAACATCTGTTGGCAAATCTCCTGAAAGTCCATAGGGTAATATTATTATTTCTGGGAGTTTATTTACTTTTTCAATTAAAAAAACGGTAAGTGCTTTCGATTTTATAATTTCACTATCAATAACTACAACAAAATCTTTAAATTGAAGTGCTGAAATTTCAATTCTATCGTTAAGAGCAACTTTGATTTTAAACCTTCCCTCTTCGTCAGTTATTGTCCCTCTGTTGGATGAGGTATTATAAACAGTAACCCCTTCGATATCTGGGTTTTTAACAACAATTCTACCTGTTACCTCAACCCGTTTCGTTTCTTGAGATTGAATAGTTGTAATACTAATGGCAATACATAATAATGTTAGATAAATAGTCTTCATGTATTCATATTTATTGTTCTTTAACTGTCACATGCAACATTCATAAATAATTCTTTTGGTTATTGAATCAAAAATTATAGAAGTTTCTTAGCATAAAGAAAGTTATAACAGTTCTTAAAAAAATGTCAATAGTATTTAAACTTTTGTTAAATAATGTATTTACTTAAATTTACAACAATATTTGGTTCAAACGAAATCTTACAATGAAAAATATAATAATTGCAAGTACATCAACAATTCATGGTAGCGAATTTTTAGAATATCTTCTTGATAATCTAAAATACTTTTTTAGAAAAACTAACGATATTCTTTTTATTCCTTATGCAAGACCTAGTGGGATTTCCTATGATGCATATACCGAAAAAACGCGTCTTGTATTCTATAAAATTAACAAAAATATTAAAGGTATTCATGAGTTTGAAAACCCTGTAAAAGCAATCCATGAGGCTAATGGTATTTTTGTTGGTGGTGGTAATACTTTTGTTTTGGTAAATCAATTATATAAAAACAACCTTATTTCAGAACTTCAAGATGTTGTAAATAAAGGCACGCCATATCTAGGCACAAGTGCGGGAAGCAATATTTGTGGCCTTACACTTAATACCACCAACGATATGCCAATTGTTTATCCACCAAGTTTTAAAACCTTATCATTAGTGCCTTTTAATATTAACCCTCATTATTTAGATCCAGACCCAACTAGTAAACACATGGGAGAAACTAGAGAAACAAGAATTCAAGAGTTTCATAAATTCAATACGCAACCGGTTATTGGTTTAAGAGAAGGGAGTTATTTGCATGTTCTTGGCGAGCATATAACTCTTAAAGGGGAACATACAGCAAGAGTTTTTGAGCAAAACAAAACGCCTTATGAGTTAGATTCAAATTCAGACTTAAGCCATTTAAAATAATATTCTATTTTCTTTGTCATTACTCCTTAATAGCAGGATTTTGTTTTTTATCTTTGAACTATAAACTTAAACCTATGAATAAAAAAGTCATTTTGATGATTCTTGATGGTTGGGGAAAATCACCAGATCCGAAAGTCTCAGCTATTGATAATGCCAATACACCATTTATTGATTCACTGTATACAAAATTCCCAAACGCCAGTTTACGTACTGATGGTTTAAATGTTGGTTTGCCAGAGGAGCAAATGGGAAATAGCGAAGTGGGACATATGAATCTTGGAGCAGGACGTATTGTATATCAAGATTTAGTTAAAATAAATCTTGCTGTAAAAAATAGGACTCTTGGTAAAGAACAGGTTTTAATTGATGCTTTCAATTACGCAAAAACTAATAATAAAAATGTGCATTTTTTAGGATTAGTTAGCGATGGAGGGGTACACTCACATATCAATCATTTGTTTGGATTATTGGATGCTGCCGAAGATTTTGGATTAACAAACATCTATGTACATGCATTTACTGATGGTCGCGATGTAGATCCTAAATCTGGATATGGTTTTATTACAGATTTAGAAAACTATATTGAGAACTCTAATGCAAAATTGGCATCAATTACAGGACGTTATTATGCAATGGATAGAGACAAGCGTTGGGAACGTATAAAATTAGCTTATGACGCTCTAGTAAATGGGATAGGAAATTATTCAAAGAACGCTTCAAAATCTATTCAAGAAAGTTATGAAGATGATATTACAGACGAGTTTATAAAACCCATCATTATGGTTGATGACAATAATCAGCCTGTAACAACAATAAAAGAAGACGATGTTGTTATTTTCTTTAATTTCAGAACAGATCGCGGCAGACAATTAACACAAGTCCTATCGCAAGATAATTTTCATGAACAGAACATGCACAAACTGAATTTGTATTATGTTACCTTGACCAATTATGATGACACCTTTAAAAACATTAATGTTGTTTTTAAAAAGGATAATTTAAATGACACGCTCGGTGAAGTCCTAGAAAATTACAATAAAACGCAAATAAGAATTGCTGAAACGGAGAAATATCCGCATGTAACGTTTTTCTTTTCTGGTGGTAGAGAAGCACCTTTTAAAGGAGAAACAAGAATTTTACGAAACTCCCCAAAAGTTGCCACTTACGATTTAAAACCAGAAATGAGTGCTTATGAGCTTACGGATGCTCTTATTCCTGAATTGCAAAAAGGAGATGTAGATTTTGTATGTTTAAATTTTGCCAATGGCGATATGGTTGGTCATACAGGAGTTATGGAAGCTGCAATAAAAGCATGTGAAACCGTTGATGAATGTGTGAAAAATATTGTTACAAATGCGCTTGAAAACAATTACACAACAATTATTATTGCAGACCATGGTAATTGTGAAACCATGATAAATCCTGATGGCTCACCAAACACTGCACATACAACTAATCCTGTACCCATTATTTTAGTTGATAAAGACCTAAAAGCTATTAGTGACGGTGTATTAGGTGATCTTGCACCTACAATTTTAGAACTGGTTGGCATTGAAAAACCTGAGGCAATGACACAAAATTCACTACTTTAGTGAAAATTTCAAATTAAA
This sequence comes from uncultured Flavobacteriaceae bacterium, assembly GCA_964591595.1. Taxonomy (GTDB): domain Bacteria; phylum Bacteroidota; class Bacteroidia; order Flavobacteriales; family Flavobacteriaceae; genus JAADHG01. Next base: position 5,838 of record CAZQBE010000070.1, on the reverse strand, counting down.
GAATGAAACTTTATAATAGACTTACCATTGCTATAGATTTTGATGGTACCATTGTTGAAGATGATTATCCAAACATTGGTAAGCCTAGAATTTTTGCATTTGAAACCCTAAAAAAACTTCAAGATGACGGTCATCGATTAATATTGTGGACGTATAGAAGTGGTGTTCGTTTGGAAGAAACTATTGCCTTTTGCAAAAAAAACGGCATTACATTTTATGCTGTAAACAAAAGTTTTCCTGAAGAACAATTTGATTATACAAAAAGCAGAAAAATTCATGCCGACTTATTTATAGACGATCGAAACATTGGAGGTCTTTTAGGTTGGGGAGAAATTTACCAACTACTAACTGATACAAAACCACAAATGCAACCAAACAAAAAGAAAAAAGGATTTTTCGGATTATTTAAATAACACTTAGTTTTTAATTAAATTAAAGTAATCTTTATCAATAACTTCCCTATGGTCTGGATGCGCAATATTTACCAAAGCTTTTACACGTTCTTTTATGGTTTTTCCATATAAATGCGCGATGCCATACTCTGTAATAACATAATGTACATGTGCTCTTGTTGTAACCACTCCTGCTCCTGGTTTTAAGCTAGGGACAATTCTACTAATTCCTTTTTTTGTAGCTGATGGTAATGCTATTATTGCTTTTCCACCTTCACTTAAAGAGGCACCTCTAATAAAATCCATCTGTCCTCCTACACCTGAATATAATCGTGTACCTATAGAATCTGCACATACTTGTCCTGTTACATCCACTTCAACCGCTGAGTTAATAGAAACCATTTTTGGATTTTGTTTAATGATAGATACATCATTTACATAATCTGATTCGCGCATTTCAATAAAAGGATTATCATCAACATAGTCGTACAATCGTTGAGAACCCATTAAAAATGTTGCTAAAGCTCTTCCTCTATTAACACCTTTATAGTTTCCATTAATAACATCCTTTAAAATAAGGTCTATAACACCATCCGAAAACATTTCGGTATGCAAACCTAAATCTTTATGATTTGTTAAACGAGATAAAACAGCATTCGGGATAGTGCCAATTCCCATTTGTAAGGTGCTTCTATCTTCAATCAAACTCGCTACATAATCACCAATCTTGTTTTCAATTTCAGTAGATTCTGGCATTAAATAAAATGGCAATTGCTCGTCGCATTCAACAAACAAATCAATTTCTGTAAAGTGAATAATACCATCACCATGAGTTCTAGGCATCTGCTTGTTTACTTGTGCTATCACATAAGTAGCATTATCTATGGCTGCCAAAGTTGCCTCAACCGAAACTCCTAAAGAGCAATACCCATGTTTGTCAGGCACAGAAACATGAATTAGTGCCACATCTAAATCAACAATATTTCTTTTAAAAAGCAATGGTAATTCACTTAAAAAAACGGGTGTATAAGAACCATTCCCTTCTGCTAAAGTATGTCTAACGTTTTTTCCAATAAAAAAGGAGTTTACATGAAAGCTATCTCGTAACTCAGGATTTGCGTAAGGTGCAACACCTTCAGTATGTAATTGGCAAATTTCAACATTCCGAAGCTCTTCCTGACGTTCGGTCATTGCTTTTATTAAAACTTGTGGTGCAGCTGATGCCGCTTGTATATAAACTCTGTTATTTGATAGTATTACTTTTACGGCTTCTTCAGCACTTACTGCTTTATACATCTCTTTTGTCTTTAGACTACAAAATTATAGCAAAACAAAATACAAAAAACTATCAAAAGTCATAAAACAATAAAAAATTAACGCAAGCTTAATTTTGAGTATCTTTGCCATTATTTTTTTGAATATGATTATAGTAAAAACTAAAGAAGAAATTGAGTTAATGCGCGAAAGTGCTATAGTAGTTTCTAAAACCTTAGGAATGATTGCTGCTGAGGTAAGGCCAGGAGTTACCACTTTGCAGTTAGACATAATGGCTGAAGAATATATTAGAGTACAAGGTGCTATTCCTGGGTTTCTAGGATTATACGATTTTCCTAATACCTTATGTATGAGCCCTAATTCTCAAGTAGTTCACGGCATTCCAAATAGTGAACCCTTGGTTGAAGGCGATATTATTTCTATTGATTGTGGCGCCATTAAAAATGGCTTTTATGGGGACCATGCATATACCTTTGCAGTTGGAGAAATTGCTCCAGAAACTGAAAAACTTTTACAGGTAACTAAAGAGTCTCTTTATGTAGGTATTAAAGAATTTAAGATTAATAATCGTGTAGGCGATGTAGGTTTTGCTATTCAGCAATATTGTGAATCTCATGGTTATGGCGTAGTTCGCGAATTGGTTGGACATGGTTTAGGCGAAACAATGCATGAAGACCCTGAAATGCCAAATTATGGTAAACGAGGGCGTGGTAAAAAATTTATTGAAGGTATGGTTGTCGCTATTGAACCAATGATAAATATGGGAACGCACCGTATAAAACAACATCGCGATGGTTGGACTATTACAACTCAAGACAACAAACCTTCTGCACATTTTGAACACGATGTAGCTTTGGTAGATGGCAAACCAGAGTTACTCTCAACATTTGCTTATATTTATGAAGCATTAGGCATTGAAAGTGATGAAGAAGATGAATTTAGGCAACATGAATTAATATTATAATTATGACTACAAATATTTCTGAAATCCCTCAAAGACTTCTTATAAAAGGTGTTAAAGGCAGATATATACATACAAAAACCTCAACTATTGGATTTGTAGAAATTGAGAAAGGTGCAATTTTACCAGAACATTCTCACTTCCATGAACAAACATCTCAAATAATAGAAGGCAAATTAGAAATGACTATTGGTGGTGAAACTAAAGTTTTAGAATCAGGAATGTTTACCATAATCGCTTCTAATGTCCCTCATAGTGCTGTTGCATTAACTGATTGTATTGTGACAGATACTTTTTGTCCAGTACGAGAGGATTATAAATAATTTAATTCTTTGAAAAATCTGTTTAAATTCATATTAAATTTTTTACCACGACCTTTCTTAATAAGGTTAAGCTATACTGCTCGTCCATTTTTAGCCTTCTTTTTAAAAGGAGATACATATACAGACCCAATTGATGGTAAAAGCTTCAAAAGCTTTTTGCCTTACGGCTATGGTAAGCAGCGCAATAATGCATTATCACCTTCTACTTTGTCTTTAGAACGTCACAGAATGTTGTGGTTATATCTAAAAAATGAAACTAATTTCTTTACTGCTGAATTAAAAGTATTGCACTTTGCTCCTGAACAGGCCTTTTACAAGCGTTTTAGAAAACTAAAAAAATTAGATTACACAACTACAGATTTAAACTCGCCATTAGCCGATGTTAAAGCCGATATTTGCAATCTTCCTTTTAAGGATAATGAATTTGATGTTATTCTATGCAATCATGTGTTGGAACATATTCCAGATGACACCAAAGCCATGCAGGAATTGTACCGTGTTTTAAAGTCAGGAGGAATGGGGGTTTTTCAAATTCCGCAAGATTTGTCCCGTGAAACTACATTTGAAGATAATTCTATTACTGATAAAAAAGAACGTGCTAAAATCTTTGGACAGTATGACCATGTTCGCATTTATGGAAAAGATTATTTTGATAAGCTTAGGTATATTGGCTTTAAAGTTGAAGAGGTAAATTACACTTCAAAACTTTCAAAAGAAGATATAACACGATACTGTTTAGCCAAAGGAGAAATTATTCCTGTGGTTAGGAAATAATTTGTCATTATGAGGAGTGTCAATCTGAGCTTGTCGAAGATAAACGATGTAATAATATCATCAAACTAAAATTGAATTAAATGGATTCCGCATCAAGTGCGGAATGACAATAAACTGATTGCCGCGACTTAAAAAGACTCGCAGTGACAATGAACTACTCCTCCGGAAACCCATTTAAACTCAAGGTTTCCAACGCGTTTTTTTCATTTTCAAAAATCAAGAACACTTTAAATTCAGAGTGTGATTTTAAGAACATTTTTACTTTTTCAATTCCCATAGCTTTGAATGCAGTTGCATAGGCATCAGCCGTCATACAATCCTTGGCAATAACCGATATACTTAGCAAATTAGTTTTACTTGGATAACCCGTTTTCGTGTCAATAATATGCGCATAACGATTACCATTCTCATCTACTTTAAATTTTCTATATGTTCCAGATGTTGCCATGGCTTCATCTTTAAGAGAAATAGCTTTCATAATAGATTGTGAGCCATCAAAATTTGGATTTTCTATACCAATTTTCCAAGGCTTGTCACTAGACTTATTAATACCTTTAGCTCGAATTTCTCCCCCAATTTCAACCAAATAGCTATCAATGTTTTGGGTTTCTAAAAATTGTGCAATCACATCTACACCATACCCTTTTGCAATGGCATTAAAATCTAAAATTGTATTTGCACTTTGCTTTACAATAGTATCGTCATGTCGCTCAACTTTATCAAAACCAACAGTTAGCATTAAGCTGTCAATTTTTTTACTATTCAAATCATCTATATTCCCTTCTGGTCCAAAATCCCAAGCATTAACTAATACGCCTATAGTAGGATCGAAAGCACCATTACTAAGTTTATATATATCTTTTGCGGCATCAAATACTTTTCTAAAATGTGAATCAATTGTAGTTGTTTCATTTCTATTAATTTTTGAAATAATAGAATTGGTTTGATAAGTAGACATTGATTTATTAATCACATAAAACAACTTATCAAACTGTGTTTCAAAATTTAGATCGTTATCATACGTTGCAAATTGAACAGAATAGCTCGTTCCAAAAACAGTTCCTGTAATGCGTTTATTAATAAGTTCATCTTTACATGAAAACAATAAAACAGCTACTGTTAAATAAATAAATATGCGTTTCATTTTAGTTCAAATTTTTTCAATTGTAGATTCCTCTTGCTACAAAAGTACAATAAACAATAGTTAAGTTGTTTCCTTTTTTACAAAGTATATCTTTTCTCTTATAGGTGTTAAGATTTACGTAATGACAAAAATGTTTAACTTTAAAAATAATAATCAACATCTAATAACTTAAAAACCATGAAAAAAAACAGTCTATTACTTCTTACACTTTTATCAATTTTTTCGCTTACTGCACAAACAGATAAAGATAAAGTTACTGAAACAGTTAGCAAAGCAACTATTGAAGGGCACATTTATTTTTTAACAGACGATTTACTTAAAGGACGTGAAACAGGAACTCCTGAATGTAAAATAGCAGCTTCCTATTTAGCAAATACTTTACGTAGTTATGGCGTAAAACCAAATCCTAAAACTGGCACTTTTTATCAAGAAGTCAAACTCAAAAAAACCTCGCCTCCATCAAACGTTTCTGTAATTATCAATGGAGAGACAATGCCAAATCATGTTGTTATTAGTTCTGCTGAACTCAAAAGTAATGACAAAGCTATGTATTTAGGTTATGGCTTAAAAAGTGATTATGATAGTAAGGACGTAACTGGCAAAATTGTAATTATTAAATCTGGGTTTAATGACTTAACAAGATGTTCTCTTCTCATTAAAGTTTCCACCATAACAACAAATATACCATTCATTGAGTCTGGTTCTTTGCTGTCTGCATTTATAATCTTAGGGACCACACCGACCAAGCCAAATGACTCATGAGTCTGCTTAAATAATTCTGTACGATGTGTAAGTATCAATACAGTCTTACCTCGATCCAGAGCCATCTTAGCCATAGTCACAAAGGTGTGTGTCTTCCCAGATCCTGTTGTTAAAGCAAGTATTTGTCTCTTATGTTTAAGCCAACCTTCAGACAAATTTTTTATCGCTTGCTTTTGATACGGTCTTAAACTTTTTTTCATACTACTT
>CAZQBE010000069.1:0-9749 GCA_964591595.1 uncultured Flavobacteriaceae bacterium | reverse complement strand
AGCTGATTTCTTCAGGAGATACAAAAGAAGGCGGATTTCAATTATTACGTGTTTTTAGAGGAATTCCAAAAAACAAAGCCCTTATTAAGTTTTTGAGTGAAGAAGGTATAAAACAACTGCTTCAAAAAACCGAAAACTTTTACATGCAGGACAACAATAGGGAAATGCCTAAGATTGATGCCGAGTTGTACTATGTAATTGATGAAAAAAATAATCAAATTGAACTCAGTGATAAAGGTGTAGAATATCTTTCTGGTAAAGACGACCCAAACTTTTTTGTGATGCCAGAAATTGGTCAGGAAATTGCACAAATTGAATCTCAAGGCTTAACTCCGGAAAAAGAAGCTGTCCTTAAGGAAGAATTATTTCGAGATTTTGGAATAAAATCTGAACGTATACACACCCTTAGCCAACTATTAAAGGCATACGCATTATTTGAAAAAGACATTCAATATGTTGTCATGGACAACAAAGTAATGATTGTAGATGAGCAAACGGGTCGTATTATGGATGGTCGTCGCTATAGTGACGGTTTGCACCAAGCGATAGAAGCTAAAGAAAATGTAAAAATTGAAGCAGCTACGCAAACCTTTGCCACAGTTACCTTACAAAACTACTTTAGAATGTATCGTAAATTGTCTGGTATGACAGGAACTGCAGTAACTGAAGCTGGAGAACTTTGGGAAATTTATAAATTGGATGTGGTCGAAATACCAACCAATCGTCCAATTGTAAGAGACGACAGAGAAGATTTAGTATATAAAACCAAACGTGAAAAATACAATGCTGTTATTGACGAAGTAACGAAACTTTCAAACGCTGGACGTCCAGTACTTATTGGGACAACCAATGTTGAAATAAGTGAGTTATTAGGAAAAATGTTGAATATTCGTAAAGTAACTCACAACGTATTGAATGCAAAACTTCATAAGCGAGAAGCAGATATTGTTGCAGAAGCTGGTCAACCAGGACAAGTAACCATAGCTACCAATATGGCAGGTCGTGGTACAGATATTAAATTATCCAATGAAGTAATAGATGCAGGTGGTTTAGCTATTGTTGGTACAGAACGTCATGATTCGCGTCGTGTAGATAGACAGTTACGAGGACGTGCTGGTCGACAAGGAGATCCAGGAAGTTCACAGTTTTATGTGTCTTTAGAAGATAATTTAATGCGCCTTTTTGGTAGTGAACGTATTGCCAAAATGATGGACAGAATGGGATTAAAAGAAGGCGAAGTGATTCAGCATTCTATGATTTCTAAATCTATTGAACGTGCACAAAAGAAAGTTGAAGAAAACAACTTTGGAGTTCGTAAGCGATTATTGGAATATGATGACGTTATGAATGCCCAACGTGAAGTTGTTTATAAAAGAAGGTATAATGCCTTATTTGGAGAACGTCTTCGAGTAGATTTAGCAAATATGATTTTTGACACTTCAGAAATTATTGCTGAAACCAATAAAGACGCTAACGATTATAAAAACTTTGAGTTTGAACTCATTCGTTATTTTTCTATGAGCTCTCCAATTACTAAAGAAGAGTTTGGAAATCTATCAGCACAAGAGATTGCATCAAAAATATATAAATCAGCTTTTACACATTATAAAGAAAAGATGGAACGCAATGCAGACCTTGCGTTTCCTGTAATTCAAAATGTTTACGAAACACAAAGGGATAAATTTAAACGTATTGTTGTGCCATTTACTGATGGTGTAAAAAGTCTTCAAGTGGTTACCGATCTTGAAACAGCCTATAATACCAATGGAAAACAGTTAATTACCGATTTTGAAAAGAATATCTCTTTAGCCATTATTGATGACGCTTGGAAAACACATCTTCGCAAAATGGATGAACTAAAACAATCGGTGCAATTGGCAGTACATGAGCAAAAGGACCCTTTATTAATTTATAAGTTTGAATCTTTTGAATTATTCAAGCAAATGATTGACCAAGTTAATAAAGATGTGATTTCATTTTTATTTAAAGGTGAAATTCCTCAAGAAACGGCGAATACAATTCAGGAAGCAAGAACACGTCGTAAAGATAACACTCAGACCAGTAAAGAAGAAATCCAAAATATGGACGAACGTGCTGCAGAAAGTAGAGCAGCTGGTGCAAACACACAACGCCAACAACAAGTTGTGGAAACCATTGTTAGAGAGCGACCAAAAATTGGACGTAATGATCGTGTTACAATTAAACACGTAATGAGTGGTGAAAACAAAACCCTAAAATATAAACAAGCAGAACCTTTAATTGCAAAAGGCGATTGGGTTTTAACTGAAGATTAATTCATTCTCTTAACAACGACATAATTGAATTCGTCATTACGAGGAGTGAAGCATGAACGACAAAGTAATCTCTCTCTAATATAAGTTAAAAAAGAAAGATTGCCACAGTAAATAAAATATTTACTTCGCAATGACCATCAAAATTTAAATCCTCATAACATTTGATATTAGAACTTTTTTATTGCACATAAGGAAAACCATTAATAAAAATCTCTCCGTCCAATTCTTCGGTTTCATAATTTAACCATTGGTGTTGGCGCTGTTTCCAGATTTCTTTATGTTTTTGTGTCGTTAAGATGGCATCTGTGGTAATTCCGTCTCTTTGAAACATCAGCCTTTCCCAAGACTGGGACGTATAAACTATAATACTATCTATTTGAGCAAATTGAATACTATCAATATTCATTTTAATATTTAATGTTTTCTTGATAATAGACCAATCTCTCAAAGTGTTTGCTTTTTGCCTGGTTCTTGTTACAATACCTCCCTGATTATCTTTAATGATAATATCTTTTGGTAAAACGGACATGTAGTTTTCGATATCTTGAGTTCTGGTAGCCTCAATACTAATACTAATAACATTTTGTCTTTCTGCCTTGATTTTTTCCTTTTCAATTTTAGACAATTCGCCATTAGAACAGTTTATAAAAAACAAAATGGCACTAAGGCCAAGACATATTTTGAATGATATTTTATTAAGACAATTAATCATAAAACTGAGTAACAAACATTAAAAAGATTCCTGCCTTTGTAGGATTTTATTTAATGCATAATTACATTGCTATATTTTGCATTAACAACAATTGTTTTATTACTATCTAAATTTCCAGTAGAAAATGTAGATAGATTTTCTTTTGTCTTTTTATCCGGATGCTGAAACCGAGTACGCTTTCCTTGGTACTGCAAATTATAATCGGTTTTTGGTAATGACACAACAACATCGCTATTTTCAAGAATTAAGTTTAAATTATTAAATGTATTTGTTATGCTGTTAATTTCTAAATCTCCAAAACTACCATTAATAATCGCATTTCCAATTAATTTACCAACGGCAATGTTAGAAGAGTTTGAAGTTAACATTAAGTGGTTCACATTCTTTAAAACAGCATTTTCAACATAATTTAATTTTAATTCTCCTTCATTCCAGTTGGTAACTAACACTGGAGTATAAGAGGCATTAATGGAAGTATTACTTCCATTAATGCTCTCTGCTAGTAATGTTGAATGTGATAAATCTGCTCTCAAGTTTTGTATTAAAGAAACAATTTTAAGTTCACCATGACGCACATTTAACTTAAGTTTTGTGTCTTTTGGCATTTTTATTTTTATGGTTTTAATAACCTTATTGTTTTTCAAATCTCTAAAATTGCCTTCATGTTTCTCTAATTGTGCTTCTAATAATTCTCCATGCTTTTCCATTTTCTCTTCCCATTCTTCACCAAATTGTTCTCCAAATTTCTCTCCCCATTCTTCCATTTTTTTAGCCCAATCGCCATCCATCTTTTTACTCCATTCTTCCATTTTTACTTCATAATCTTTATCAAAATTCTTTCCAAATTTCTCTCCCCAGGCTTCCATTTTTTTTCCATAATCTTCTCCAAATTTCTCTCCCCAAGCTTCCATCTCTTTTGAGTATTTATCAAAATCGGTTTTAGAAAACTCTTTAGCCCAAACTTCCATTTTATCTTTATATTCTTTGCCGTACTTTTTTTCATATTTTTCACTCCATTTTTTAAGATATTTTTCTCCATCTTTTTTATAGGCATCAAAATCGAAATTTACATTATGTACACCTTCTGGTAATTCTGGTAATTCTGGCATCTCTGGCATCTCTGGCATTTCTGGCATCTCGAAATTCATCTCTGGCATTTCTGGCATTTCTGGCATATCTGCCATTACAAATTGTAAGTCCTCTAATGCTTTTAAAGCCTCTCCATCAAATTCAAAATTGAAATCCCAATTATAATTAGGGTTAAAATTGCCTCCTGTTGAAATAGAAATGTTTGCTCCAGATCCTTCAACTTCTACTTCCCAATTTTTTAAAATTTCTTGAAGTTCTGCTTTAGATAATTCACCACTTTCAATATAAGCCTCTACTTTTACTTCGTTTTTATCCCAAGTATCTATTTCAATATTTGTATAGCTTGTATCTAAATTTAAGGTAACGTCCTTATTTGCTTTAACAGATTGAGAAGTTTTTTGCAATTTTTGCTGTGCATTTATGCTAAACACACTTAAAAAAACTAATGCAATCGTTATAAATTTAAACTTGTTCATTTTTTAATTTTTAATTTTTAAAAGAATTACGCTTGTACTTCTTCTAAAGTGTTATTAGATTTATTTAATTCACTTAATTTTTCCTTTAAACGATACAATAGGTTTAAACGTAATTTAAGATTATCAATTAATGCATTAATAGTTTGTTCATTGGGCCCTGATTGAGCTAACTCTTCCTCCAAACGAGTATATTCTTTATTTAATTCGTCTAGTTTTACTAAATAGCCATCAAAAAGCTCTTTACTTTCTGGCGTAACTTCCATTTTAGATAACTCCAAATTGATATTAGCTAAGTAATAATCTTCAACCTTCTTAAACTGTGGAGATATGTCTCCTAAAGATTTTCTTGCTATTGTTGTTTCAACTGGAAGCTCTTCAGCTTCTGAACCTATTAATTGATATGCGCCAAAACTGAAACCAATTAACAAAACTACACTTGCTGCAATATTTAAAAATGTGAATTTGCTTTTATTTGATGTTACTGGAAGTTCTTCATCCAGTTTTTTCAAAAATCTAGCTTCATGCCCTTCTGGCATTTTATCCTTAAATACTTTTTGTTCATTTTTGAACAATTTTCTAATGTCTTGTGCCATTTTGTAAAATTGTTAATCGTTCTTTTAATTTTGCTTTACCTCTTGATAATTGTGTACGAGATGCGACTTCAGTTATTTTTAATATTTCTGATATTTCTTGATGGTCATAGCCTTCTATTAAAAATAACATCACAACATACTTGTACTTATCTGGTAACTCATTAATTGCGCCTTTTACTTCATCTAAAGTAATTGCATCATCAACCAACCATTCGTCTTCATAATTTGAATCGATTACCTTTAGGTGCACCTCATCTAATTCCAACATGTGTTGCTTCTTAGATTTAAGAAAATCGATACTCTTATTAATAACGATACGTTTTAACCAAGCACCAAATGTTACTTCTGCTTTGTATTGATGTAGTTTTGCAAATGCTTTAATAAAAGACTCTTGTACTATATCTTCAGCTTCAAAAGAATCCTTTACAAAACGTTTAGCTACTACAAACATGCCATCACAGTATTGATTGTATAACTTCATTTGCGCTATACGATCATTTTGTTTACATTTTTCAACAATGTCAATTGTCAATGTACTCACACTTATTGGTGTTTTGGTTAGTTATCAACTTAAAGACGACACTTAATTTAAGATGTTGCAAAAAAGATAATTATTTTTTTTCGTTGATAAAACAAAGCATGACATATTAACGTTTATTTAAAAATAAAATGATGCTTAATAATTATATTTACAAGGTTTAATTTACACAATGAATCTATTTTTAAAACGAATTATTTTTTTATTAGCCATTTTAGCTGTTGGTATATTTATCTATGCGTATTCTAATAACATTATTTTTAAAAAACGCTTAAGCCCTAAAGATACTGTAGAGTTTAAATTAAATGATTTAAAACTCAAAGTGTTTTATAACAGACCTTCAAAACGAAATCGAGAAATTTTTGGCGGATTAGTACCCTATGATAAGGTGTGGCGTACTGGAGCTAATGAAGCAACAACTTTTGAAACAAATAAAGCCTTAAAAATTGGGAATGATTCGCTGCCCGTTGGGGAATATACCTTATGGACCATTCCAAATCCCGATTCTTGGCGTGTTATTTTTAACTCAAAACAATATCCTTGGGGTGTTAATGATGCAATGATACCTATGCGTGAAGCCAAATTTGATGTCATAGATATTGAAATTCCAGTAGAAAGCATTCCAGATATTGTTGAGCAATTTACGATTGCTTTTGATAATTCTACAGATAACTTATCTTTAACCTTGGCTTGGGATACTATAAAAATTGTTATTCCTTTGAAATAGACTTTGGAAACATCAAAAAAACATAATTCTGCTCTAAGCGAAAAAGAAGGGGTTTCTCCTCCAGAAATTACTGATAGTACGTCTATATCAAAAATAAAAGACAAACGTAAAGAACAACTAAGTGCGCAACGTCTTATTGACAGTATATTAAAAGGAGACATCACTGCCTTAAGTCGTGCCATAACTCTAGTTGAAAGCAAGAACAAAAAACACTTAGAAAAAGCCAATGCAATAATTAAAGCCTGTTTACCTCATGCTAATAAGTCTATAAGAATTGGCATTACTGGCGTTCCTGGAGTTGGCAAAAGCACTTTTATTGAAGCTCTTGGAAAACATCTTACAGGTTTAAATAAAAAAGTGGCTGTTCTTGCAGTAGATCCAAGTAGTACAATCACAAAAGGGAGTATTTTAGGTGATAAAACCAGAATGGAAGATTTGGTAAAAGACAAAAATGCTTTTATTCGTCCTTCGCCAACTGGAGACTCATTAGGTGGTGTTGCTAGAAAAACAAGAGAAACCATTATAATCTGCGAAGCTGCTGGTTTTGATACTATTATTATAGAAACTGTAGGTGTTGGACAAAGTGAAACTACAGTACACAGTATGGTAGATTTCTTTTTGTTATTAAAACTTTCTGGAGCAGGAGATGAATTACAGGGTATAAAACGTGGGATTATTGAAATGGCTGATGCCATAGTTATTAATAAAGCAGATGGTGATAATATTCAGCGCGCAAAACTTGCAAAAGTCGAGTTTAACAGAGCGCTACACTTATATCCAGAAAAAGCATCCCATTGGCAACCAAAAGTAACTTTATGTAGTGCGTTATATAATGAAGGTGTTGATGCTGTTTGGGAAATGATTATAGCTTATGGTAAGCATACTAAACAAAATGATTTTTTTAATCAAAATCGGAACGAGCAAAATAAATACTGGCTTTTACAAACGATTGAGGAACAATTAAAGTCCGACTTTTTCAATAATAAAACAATTAAAGAAGAACTAAAAAAACAATTGAAACAGATTGAAAACCAAGAAACAACACCTTTTGCTGCTGCAGATATTTTATTAAATTTGAAAATATAATTATTTTAAACAAATTACGTTCTTTTGATAAACCTTTAAACTTTGAGATTAAAATCACTTTTTACACTATCTTTTTTCTTTTATTCTATATTTTCATTTTCACAAAATAATACTGTTGAACTCACTTCAGGACAAAAAACGGTGACAACTATTGGAGATGTTTTGCTTTTTGGGATGCCTCTTGCTGCAGGATTAACAACTGTTATTATAAAAGACAAAGAAGGAAGTTGGCAATTTGCAAAAGGATTTCTAGTTAATCAAGCACTCACCATTGGTTTAAAATCAATAATCCAAAAACCTAGACCAGATTTTAGCAATAATAATGCTTTTCCTTCTGGACATACATCAACCACTTTTCAAAGTGCTGCTTTTATTCAAAAACGCTATGGTTGGAAATATGGAATACCCGCTTATGCTCTTGCTGGATTTACTGCTTATAGTAGAATTGAAGGCAAAAAACACGATGGTTGGGATGTTGCTGCAGGCATAGTTATTGGTATTGGAAGCTCATATTTATTTACGACTCCGTACCAAAAAGAACATTTTGAATTATCTTTTAATCGTTCAGAAAATAATTATTCATTAGGATTTAAATACAAATTTTAAAAGCAACTAATACTGTTTAACTATATTAGCAATTATTTTCAATTTCCTTAATCTGATTCAAAAAAGGTGTCTTTAAATGAATGAAAGCTCTGGTAAACAAAAAAATCTATGTATTATAATTCCTTGTTATAATGAAGAAAACAGACTTCCAATATTAGAATTTGAAGTATTTTTTTCTAAAAATTCTGAAATCATAGTTTGTTTTGTTAATGATGGTTCTAAAGATAAAACTTACGATGTCCTTTTAAAGCTCAAACAAAAATTCGACAAAAATGTTGCTGTTGTTTCATACAAAGACAACGTAGGTAAAGCCGAAGCGGTTAGAAAAGGTATGATATATTGCAATGAGAAATTTAGTCATGATGCAATCGCTTACCTCGATGCTGATTTAGCAACATCACTTGAAGAATGTATTGAATTATCAACGTATTTAGATTCAAATATTAGTTTTGTTTTTGGCTCAAGAATAATGAAAATTGGCTCTGTTATTGTTAGAAATCAGTATCGTTTTTTAGTTGGACGTGTTATTGCTACCTTCATTTCAAAAATTTTGAAGCTTAAGGTATATGATACTCAATGTGGCTGTAAGATTTTTGATAAAGTATTATCTGAAACTGTTTTTAAAGATCCTTTTATTTCAAAATGGCTGTTTGATGTTGAAATTTTTCAACGTATTATTTTATTCTACGGCAGACAACAAGTGCTAAATAAAATGATTGAAATTCCTCTAAAACGATGGATAGATAAAGATGGCTCTAAAGTAAAAATGTCTTATTTTTTTAAAATGTTGATGGATTTATATTCAATCAATAAAAAATACAAAGCGCAAAATTTTGCAGCAAATTAAACCTATCAAAAATGACTAAGAATTTTTACAAGAATACTTCACCATATATCTTCTTTTCTGTCATTATTATTATTGTTTTTAGATTTATTCTTACAGGAGCAATTCCATTGTTAGATAAAACAGAAACAAGATATGCCGAAATAGCAAGGATAATGCATGAAACAAACAACTGGATTGTTTTACAAATAGATTATGGCATTCCGTTTTGGGCTAAACCACCACTCTCTACTTGGCTTTCTGCAATTAGTTTTGAACTTTTTGGTGTTAATGAGATTTCAGCACGATTACCCTCTTTTTTATTGAGTATCACTTTGCTTATTATTTTGGGAAATCTAGTTAAAAAATCTAAATTTTCATTTTATCTACCTGCATTTATCTTACTTACAACTCCGGAGTTTTTAATTCATACAGGTGTTGTTTCAACCGATACTGCACTTTGTTTTTCAATAGCCTTAATTATGATATCTTTCTGGAAAGCCATTAACGAAGCTGAACAATGGTATTGGAAGTATCTTTTTTTTATAGGCATTGCTTTAGGATTACTATCAAAAGGCCCTTTAGTTTTAGTATTAACAGGTCCTCCAATATTATTTTGGCTAATTATACAAAAAGTTAAAATAAAAGAGCTTTGGTCAAGACTACCTTGGCTTGTTGGAATACTCTTAACTGCGCTATTAGCAATACCATGGTATATTTTGGCTGAAATACAATCTCCTGGTTTTATAGATTATTTTATAATTGGTGAGCATTTCAAACGCTTTTTAATTTCTGGATGGGAAGG
>CAZQBE010000068.1:0-9856 GCA_964591595.1 uncultured Flavobacteriaceae bacterium | reverse complement strand
AGTTTTGTTTCACCAAAGGCTATTCCTCAAATGGCAGATACTGCTGAGGTATTAGGACAGCTAGATCTATCAGAAACAACTAGTAAATTATTGGCTATTGTTGCCAATACAAGAGGTGCAACAGATGCTTCAAAGTATAAAGAAATTGATTATTTAGGCTATCCATTTTCTATTTCCGAAAATTTTCAAATGCGTAATACCCACAAAACTATTGCGCAATCTGTAGTTGCACTTTCTGAAATATTAGAGGTTGCAGATAAGTCTAGTAAAGAAGTGGTAGCTTATTTATCTATGGGATTTGGTAACCCTTATGGTGATCCTTGGAATGTTGAAATTGTTAGCGAATGGACAGAACGTTTAAGTAAAATGGGTGTAAAAATACTATCACTTAGTGATACTATTGGTAGCTCAAATCCTGAGAACATTCAGTATTTGTTTTCCAATTTAATTCCGAGTTATCCTAGCATTGAATTTGGAGCACATTTACACACCACACATAATTCTTGGTTTGAAAAAGTAGATGCTGCATATAAAGCAGGATGTAAGCGTTTTGATGGTGCAATTCAGGGGTTTGGTGGTTGCCCAATGGCAAAAGATGAACTGACAGGAAATATGCCAACCGAAAAATTATTATCTTATTTTACTCCAAAAAAGACCATAAAAAAAATAGATGCTTTAAAGTTTGAAAGTGCTTATAATGAGGCAACTAGAATCTTCGCTAAATTTCTTTAAATAATTATTTAAAATAATTCTAAATAAAGTTTGTTTTTTCCATTTTCAGTTTTATTTTTGCCAAGAAAATAATCATTTATTTATAATAAGTCTAAATAAAAATAAAATGAAAAATGCTATTTTATCAGTGGCAATTTTGGTTTCTAGCTTAGGGTTTTCTCAAACTATAAGTCAAGATACTACGGCAACAAACCTACAACAAAATGCAGTCAATACTATTTTAAGTAGTAAATATAAAAGAGGAGTTACTATTGGTGGTTATGGACAAGTAGATTATAATCAACCAGAAGGAAAAAATGGCGAGCTGGACGTACATAGGTTTATTATGTTTCTCGGTTATAAGTTTAGTGAGAGAGTTCAGTTTGTTACAGAAATTGAATATGAGCATGTCAAGGAACTCTTTGTTGAACAGGCATTTTTAAGTTATAGTTTAAACGATAATTTAAATATTAGAGGTGGACTCATGCTTGTACCTATGGGGATTGTAAATGAGTTTCATGAGCCAACTACATTTAATGGTGTAGAGCGACCAAGCGTCGATAAAAGTATTGTGCCTTCTACCTGGAGAGAAATAGGAATTGGTGTAACAGGAAGGTTTAACGAGGCTTCACTACGTTATCAAGCTTATATCTTTAATGGTTTTGCTTCAGTTAATGACGGCAAATTTCTTGGAGGAAGTAATGGGCTTCGTAATGGACGTCAAAAAGGTGCAGAATCTACCATAAATACACCAAATTTTTCTGGGAAGTTAGATTATTATGGCATTTCTGGATTAAGATTAGGATTTTCTGGTTACTTTGGGCGTACACAAGTGGAAGATGATGTACAAGATATTGATGGAGCAGATGTTGGCATTTCTATGCTAGGCTTAGATGCAAGGTATGTAAACCATAGGTTTTCGGCGAGAGGACAATATATTCAAGCAGTATTATCAGAGACCAAAGCATATAATACGTTAAATGGAAGCGATTTGGGTTCAGAGCTTAAAGGTTGGTACGCCGAAGTAGCTTACAATTTATTACCACTCTCAAAAGAGCAAAAACTGGATGCTTTTATACGTTATGAAAAGTATGACACACATGCAGCTACAAAAGAGGCAGGGATTACTAGAAATTTAGCTTTCAACAGGAACGAATGGACCACAGGATTAAGCTATCATGTCGCACCAGGAGCTGTTGTAAAAGCAGATTATCAAATACTAGACAATGCTGTTGAAAATAATAAATCGAAGGGTCAATTCAATTTTGGATTTGGATTTTGGTTTTAATCTATTAAATATGATTGTTAAATACATTTTTGTATTATTTATTTCAGCAATAGTTATGGCTTTTGGATTGCCAAAAAATATTTTAAAAAAAGTAAATAAGGAAATAGAAAACACATTTAATGTCGAGCAATTTCAGTTAAATTCAAAAATATTCCCATCAAACATTGCAGATGCATTACCTGCTAAATTTGGCAGCGATAATTTATTTGAAATTAAAATAAGCGATACACTTTTAGGTTACGCTTATGTATCAAAGGCACAAAGTAAAACCGATTATTTTGATTACCTCATTTTGTTTGACAAAGATTTTATTATTGTAAAATCTAAAGTTTTAATTTATCGTGAAGATTACGGAGGCGAAATTGGTAGTAAACGTTGGTTAAAACAATTTATAGGAAAATCTCAAAACAACATTTTAAATTATAGAGATAATATAGCAGCAATTTCTGGCGCTACAATTTCTGTACGTTCGATGACTAACGCAGTTAATGATGTCTTACAATCAATAAAAATACTTCACCAAAAAAATCTTTTATAATGCAATTAAATGGACTTATTTACACACTTCCCAAAGACTTAAAATTACTAATTGGCACGTTTGTGATTGTTTTGAGTATAGGCTTCTTTACTGGATTATTATTTGTTGGTAATACATCTTCAGCAAATCCAAATGGGATTGAAGAACAATATTTAGGGAATGAATCAGACGAAGATGCAACAGTTATGAAATTTAAAAAAAGTGATAAAGAAATGCTCACTTTAGTGCATAATCATATCTTATCTATGTCAATAATCTTCTTTGTACTAGGGTTAATTTTGAACATTACTCAATTAGCAAAAAAAATAAAATTATTTTTAATGGTTGAGCCTTTTATCTCTGTAATTCTCACCTTTGGAGGTATTTATTTGTTATGGAAAGGAATCCTCTGGATGAAGTACATTGTAATGATTTCGGGCACATTAATGACACTTACTTTTACGCTTTCTGTAATTATTATTTTGAGACAACTTTTAAAAACTAAAAAATAAGGTAGGAGTTTTTCTATTCTATCTGTTATATAGTTTTAACACAAAGTTTAATCTGTCAAATACCAATTTATAAAACACTACTACTTTTATAATTTGCTACTTATTTATGTAAGATGTTGCGAATTAATGCTACTAAGTCGGCATTATTTTTAACACTACAATTTTAGAATAAAGATAGCGTTAACCTATTATTAATTTACTTTTTAAAAATGATTAAACGTATTAGTACGGTCTTACTATTATTTGTTGGACTGAATTGCTTTTCACAAAATTGGGTAACTAATTTAGAAGAAGCAGAAAGAATAGCACAAGATAAAAACCAAAAAATAGTATTGGTTTTTTCTGGATCTGATTGGTGTGCACCTTGTATAAAGTTAGAAAAAGAGATTTTAGAATCTAAAGAGTTTGAAGAGTTCTCTAAATCTAATTTTGTAATGTTAAGAGCTGATTTCCCTCGAAGAAAAAAAAACGCATTACCTCCAAAAGTGCAAGAGGAGAATAATAGTTTGGCTGAAATGTATAATAACCATGGATTCTTTCCGCTTGTTGTTGTATTGGATAAAAACGGAAAAGTCTTAGGAGAAACCAGTTATAAAAATACAACTCCAAGAGAATATATTAAGCTTTTAACATCTTATTAGTTAAAAATGAAAAATAGCGTAATAATTGCTATGTTCTTAATGGTTTCCTTTGTCTGTAATTCTCAAGAGATATATAGAAGAACGCTTAAACTAATGGGAAGCCGTTTTGATATTACTGTAGTCGCAGTAAATAAAGACCAAGGAGATGCCTTTATAGATTTAGCCATTGCTGAGATATCCAAAATAGAGAATAAAATTTCGTCTTGGGATTCAAATTCTGTAACATCTTTAGTTAATAAAAATGCAGGAATAGAGCCAGTAATTGTTGATGAGGAATTCTTTAATTTAATTCAGCGAGCAATTCAAATATCAAAATTAACAGAAGGGGCTTTTGATATTAGTTATGCATCCATGGATAAAATTTGGAAGTTTGATGGGACTATGAAAACAATGCCTTCTAAAGATATCATTAAGCAATCTGTTGCTAAAGTTGGTTTCCAAAATATTCTTCTAAACCAAGAAAAGCATTCTGTTTTTTTAAAACTAAAAGGCATGAAAATTGGTTTTGGAGCTATTGGTAAAGGCTATGCCGCTGATAAGGCAAAAGCACTTTTGAAAGAAAAAGGGGTAGACGCAGGAATTATTAATGCGTCTGGCGATATGAATACTTGGGGAAAGCAACCTGATGGTAAAGATTGGAAAGTAGGTATTACAAATCCTTTAAATAAAAATAAGGTTTTTACCCTATTGCCAATTTATGAAAAAGCTGTGGTAACTTCTGGGAATTACGAAAAGTATGTAACCTTTGGCGGACAGCGGTATTCTCATATTATTGACCCTAGAACAGGATATCCTAGCAAAGGCGTTGTAAGTGCAAGTGTTTTTGCTCCAAGTGCAGAGTTAGCTGATGCTTTGGCGACATCAATTTTTGTTATGGGTAAAGATGTTGGTCTTAATTTAATAAATCAATTACCACAGGTGGAATGTATTATAGTTGATGATACAGGGAAAATATTTTATTCTAAGAATATTGATATTAAGGATTCACTTAAAGAATAATGAATAAAACAAATTATAAATATTTATAAAAAAAAGATGATAAAGAAAGTAATTATTGGTGCAGTAATTTTAGTAAGCGCGAGCTCATGTGTTGCTGTAAAAGAGTATGAAAAAGTTAATATTAATGATCCAGATATGATATTATCTGCGGCATTAATAAAACGATTTGAAACTAATTTTCAAGTGTATAGAGAAGGTGCATCAGGAGCAAATGGTGGAAAAACAGGTGGAGGCTGTGGATGTAATTAACATGAAAAAGTATTTCACCTCAATAATAATATGTTGCTTTGTTATTGGCATGTCTCAAGCACAAACAAACACATCACAAGGGACATATAAAAAGAAAGTATTAGAGACAGCAGAAGTGGACTTTTTAATGAGTTATTACACGCAAAAAGGAGACCATGCATCCGTAACAGGAGGAATTGGAAATGAAAAATTAACCGATGTTACACCAACGTTTATAGTTGCAGTTCCTTTAAATGCTGACGATGTTTTAACGGTTAATGCCGGAATATCAGCGTATACATCAGCTTCATCAAGTAATCTAGACCCTTTTGATGGAGCAAGAAGTGGAGCTTCAAATAGAAGGAATAATGAAGATGATGATAAAGTAGCTGCAAGAGCAACTAAAGTTACAGGTAGTCCATGGGTTGAATCCACAGGAGCTTCACGAAGCGATATTTGGGCAACTATTAACACAAGTTATAGCCATAGTTCTGATGACAGAAATAATATTTGGACTGCAGATTTGGGCTTTTCAAAAGAATATGATTATTCTTCTTTAGGTTTTGGTGGCGGATTCACCAAATTATTTAATCAAAAAAATACTGAGATAGGAATTAAAGGGCAAGTATATTTGGATAATTGGAATCCAAGATATCCAACTGAACTTGATTCTTATTTAGAAGCGGGACAGAATTTGAATAATGGTTTTTTTGCCAATATTGATATTCTAGATCAATCTGGTAATGTTATTGATAAAAACGGAAGTTTAGTATGGTCACCACTACAAACCACTTTGGTTACTAATAAATCAAGGAATTCATATTCATTATCCATTAATTTTTCGCAAATAATAAGTAAGAAAGCTCAATTTTCTTTATTCTTTGATTTGGTTCAGCAAAATGGATGGCTTTCGAATCCTATGCAGCGCGTTTATTTTGCAGACCGTGATAACTATTATATTGGGAATGCTTCTAGTATTTCTAAATATACGTCTAAAAGTAATACAGATGTTTTTCAGTTAGCTGATGATATTGAAAGATTACCAAGTTCACGATTTAAAGTTCCGTTTGGCGCACGTTTCAATTATTTTATTAATGAATCGGTTTCTTTAAGAACATACTATCGGTATTATTTTGATGATTGGGGAATCCGTTCACATACAGCAAGTATAGAAATTCCAATTAAATTTTCTGAGGGAAAGTTTACTGTATATCCAAATTATAGATTTTACAATCAAACAGCGGCAGATTATTTTGCACCTTATGAATTTAACCTATCCACTAGTGAATTTTATACTTCAGACTATGATTTGTCCAAGTTTGACAGTAACCAATATGGATTAGGTTTTAAATACATAGATATCTTTACTAAGTTTAAGCTGTTTAAAGGCGTCGGATTAAAATCATTTGATGTACAGTACAGTATCTATAATAGAAGTGATGGTCTAAAGTCTAATATAATATCAGCTGGATTTAAGTTTATTTTAGAATAAAGAATAAATTAGAGTAATTATAATTTAATTTAACTTTTAAGTATCTTCGTATTTGTAAAACTTAAAGAGATGAATGCAACAATAGAAAAGTTATTAAACAATCAAGTAAAGTTTGAAGCCAATGCTTCTATGCAATATTTGGCAATGGCATCTTGGGCCGATGCAAATGGGTATAATGGTGTATCAGAGTTTTTTTATTTACAATCTGAAGAAGAGCGTGTACATATGATTAAACTGGTTAAGTTCATTAATGAGCGTAGTGGTAAAGTTATTGTTCCCGAAATTGATAAACCTCAAGAAAACTATACATCTTTAAACGAATTATTTGAAACGTTTTTGAAGAGTGAAATGTTTGTAACCGAACAAATAAACCATGTAATATATGAATGCTTGCAACACAAGGAGTATAACGTTCATAATTTTATGCAATGGTATGTTACCGAGCAGTTAGAAGAAGAAGCTGTTGCAAGAACGCTATTAGATAAATTAACTATAATAGGTAATGACAAATCCGGACATTATTTATTTGATAGAGATATTAATGCAATAGCTTCAGTAAATCAAAATCCAGAATAGTTTAAGCGACTATTTCTGTAGAAACTACATCAGATTTTTCGAAATAGGTAAAATATATAGTACCTATTATGGTGCTTAAATAATAAAATGCAACAATATAGATTCCGTAGGGTGTGTATGCATTTAATCCAAACCAATCGTCAAAATAATACAGTATAGCTAAGGCTAATGCAGCTCTAATACCTTCAACTATTACAGCATGTTTTTTTCTATCCATTAAGGTTGTATAACCATAAATGCCAATAAAAACAACCAATCCGTATAATAGTAAATTGTCAAAATTTATATTTCCAAAATTATAAAACATAAACAAGAGCAAAATCATTGTCATTACATATTGATATATAGACCACAGTTTTAAAGCATTTGAAGCTGGTGTTTTAAATTTGGTGTAACCATAAACGTCTTTAATTATCGTAATTGGGTATTTATCAACAACATCTTTAGGTCTCCAACCTGTTGGCATAAACCAAATACGTAGTTTATCTAACCAATTTTTAGTTCTCCAGGCATCTTTAATCAATAGCCAAATATGCTGAAAATTAATGAGTATAGGATTCCAAGTATTTACAGGTTTTAAAACCCCATAAACTGGAGGAACATCATCTAACTCTTCTTGAAAAGTCCCAAATAGTCTATCCCAAATACAAAAAATAGCACCTAGATTTTTATCTATGTATATTTTGTTTATAGCATGATGTACGCGATGTTGTGATGGTGTAACAATAATATATTCTAAAATACCAAGTTTGCCGATATGTTTGGTATGATACCAAAATTGAGCAAATAAATGTAAAGGGGTTAAGACAGCAATTACTTTATATGGAATACCTAATACGACAGCTGGAATAAGTAGTAAAGCTGTATAGCCTATTAAAGATGAAATAGATTGGCGTAAGGCACAACCCAAATTAAACTCTTCACTACTATGGTGAATAATATGTTGGTTCCAGAAAATATTTATTTTATGATTTATCCAATGGTTCCAATAACTTGCAAAATCAATCGCAATAAAAGCAAGGACATAAACTATCCAAGATGATTCCATTTCAAATATTGAGAGATGTTTTAATAAATATGGGTAAGGAACAAGTACTAAAATAATGCCAAGCGAATCTTTAACAACATTGGTGAGACCAGAACTTAAACTAGATATGGTATCCATTGTGTTATGCATTTGCTTTTTGGTAAAATGACCATACCCAATTTCAAGTAGCACTAAACCCATAAAAAAAGGAGTAGCATATAACAAAGCTGTTGCGTAGGCTTCCATAAATAACAAATAAAGTATAAAAATAAATATTTCTAGTCATTTAAAAAAACGTATATTTGCATGCAATTAAAACGTAATTGCAATGATAGCTCATCAAAACAAAATTGTTGGAGAAGGTCTTACTTATGACGACGTACTTTTAGTTCCAGCATACTCCGAAATTTTACCACGCGAAGTTAATATTCAAACAAAATTTTCACGTAATATTTCTATTAATATTCCTATTATTTCAGCAGCAATGGATACCGTGACCGAAAGTAGTATGGCTATTGCTATGGCTAGAGAAGGTGGTATTGGGGTGTTACACAAAAACATGACTATTGAACGGCAAGCCATGAAGGTGCGGAAAGTAAAACGAGCCGAAAGCGGAATGATTATAGACCCAGTTACATTACCACTCACAGCCAAAGTTTTAGATGCTAAACGAAATATGGCTGAACATAGTATTGGTGGTATTCCTATTGTTGACGATAATGGTATGTTAAAAGGCATAGTTACAAATAGAGATTTGCGTTTCGAAAAAAATAACGAGCGACCAATAACCGAAGTTATGACCAGTAAAAACCTAGTTACTGTTAGCGAGGGAACATCGTTATTAGAGGCAGAAGTTGTTTTTCAAGATAATAAAATTGAAAAATTACCAGTAGTTAATTCAGAGTATAAACTTGTAGGTTTAATTACGTTTAGAGATATTACTAAGCTTACTCAAAATCCAATTTCAAACAAAGATAAGTTTGGACGTTTACGTGTAGCAGCTGCTATTGGTGTAACAGATGATGCCATAGAACGTGCCGAAGCTTTATGCAATGCAGGAATTGATGCTGTTGTGATTGATACTGCACATGGACATACCAAAGGTGTAGTAGATGTACTAAAAGAAGTAAAATCTAAATTTCCTGATTTAGATGTAATAGTAGGAAATATAGCCACTGCTAATGCTGCTAAATACTTGGTTAAAGCTGGTGCTGATGGTGTTAAAGTTGGCATCGGACCAGGCTCTATTTGTACCACTAGAGTTATTGCAGGTGTTGGGTTTCCACAATTTTCGGCAGTTTTGGAAGTTGCTGCAGCTTTAAAAGGAAGTGGTGTTCCGGTAATAGCCGATGGAGGTATTCGTTATACAGGAGATATACCAAAAGCAATTGCTGCAGGAGCAGATAGTGTAATGTTAGGATCATTACTTGCAGGAACTAAAGAGTCTCCGGGAGAAACTATTATTTACGAGGGACGAAAATTTAAATCGTATAGAGGTATGGGTTCTGTTGAAGCGATGAAACAAGGGAGTAAAGATCGCTATTTTCAAGATGTGGAAGATGATATTAAAAAATTAGTGCCAGAAGGTATCGTAGGTCGTGTACCTTATAAAGGAGAATTATTTGAAAGTGTTCATCAGTTTGTTGGAGGTTTACGAGCAGGCATGGGATATTGTGGTGCTAAAGATATTGAATCACTTAAAAACAATGGGCAATTTGTTAAGATAACAGCTTCGGGGATTAACGAAAGTCACCCGCATGATGTTATGATAACCAAAGAGTCTCCTAATTATTCAAGATAGCTCTTTTTATTATTTAGGATTTGTGTGTTAAAGACAAAGAAGATTTATTTACTATAAAAGAATG
>CAZQBE010000067.1:0-9891 GCA_964591595.1 uncultured Flavobacteriaceae bacterium | reverse complement strand
TTTTATTACGTGTAGCATTTTCAATAAAATTCATTAAATATTTGTCTATTCGTAGAGGCTGTTGCCCTTTATCGACCGTAAATGCATGATGTTCGTATAATAGGTCATCCGCTTCAGGTAAATTTACATTCTCCTCCATCTAGACTAGCTTTTACCATTACCTAAAACCAAATCTATTTTTGAGGTTTTCTCCAACATTGTTCCTTCTTTTATTGTTTTTCCTTTAAATTTAATAGTGAGCACCTCATCTTTACCTATATCGTTAACATAGGTAATCTTACCTACTTTAAAACCTAAGGCTTCTAAAGTTGGTTTAGCCTGTCGCAATGTACGTCTAATAATAGATGGAATAGCAACTTTACGATATCCTGAAGGATTTAAAGTGAGGTATATTTTTCGATTTTCTTTTACTAAAGAACCCGCTTCTGGTTGTTGATCAATAACAGAATATTTTGGATAATTAGGATTATAATTTGCAGAATCTTGAACTACCATTCGTAAATCATTATCGTCAATTTCAATTTGTACAACCTCTAAAGTTTTTCCTTTTAATTCGGGAACTTCAACAAAATCACCATGATTGGTAGCGTATTTTAAATACCGAAGCACAAAAAAAACTAGCACTATAATGGCAAGAACAGCCAATACAAGTTGCTTAAAAAATACTTTACTGGTTAAAAATTTTATAAGACTCATTGGATATTAAATATGTAACAAAACTACACAAATTTATAGTTTCATAAATTAATTAGGTAAACTTTAGTTTTAGTATATACGTTATATTAAAACAAAAGGTTTTTAGTTAGATGAATAAATGATATTTTTACAAAACGATTAAACCGTTTATTTATTGAATTAAAATAATTAAGAATAAAAATATGCAGAAAAAGGTTGCTATTATTATGGGAGGCTATTCAAGTGAATATGTGATTTCTTTAAAAAGCGGAAACGTTGTTTATGAGTCTCTTGATAGTAAAAAATACGATTGCTATAAAGTTCACATCTTTGAGAATAAATGGGTTTATGTTGATAATAATGATACTGAATATCCTATAAATAAAAATGATTTTTCTGTAACTGTAAACAATTCAAAAATCACTTTTGATTGTGTATTCAATGCCATTCACGGCTCACCAGGAGAAGATGGTTTTATGCAAGCCTATTTTGAATTATTGAATATTCCTCAAACAAGTTGTGGCATGTATCAGGCTGCGCTTACCTTTAACAAGCGTGATTGCTTGAGTGTCCTTAAACCTTATGGTATTAAAACGGCAGAATCATATCCTATCAATCTTGGAGATTCTATTGATAAAGATGTTGTAATTGCTAAAGTAGGACTCCCCTGCTTTGTTAAGGCAAACAGAGCTGGAAGTAGTTTTGGCATCACTAAAGTCTATAAAAAAGAAGGGTTAAAAAATGCTATAAGTTTCGCTTTTAAAGAAGACGACGAAATTATAATTGAAGCTTTTTTAGATGGTATCGAAGTTTCTGTTGGTGTAATTACATATAAAGGTGAAACCAAAGTATTACCAATTACCGAAATAGTAAGCAACAATGATTTTTTTGATTATAAAGCCAAATACTTGGGTGAATCACAAGAAATAACACCTGCAAGAATACCTGAAGAAATGGCAAATAAAGTAACTAAAGCAGCCAAAAATGTATATGAAATTCTTAAAATTAAAGGCTTTAGCAGAAGTGAATATATTTTTAAAGATGGAGAGCCACATCTTCTGGAAGTTAATACCGTTCCTGGATTTACCAAAGAAAGTATATTACCTCAACAAGCATTAGCCGCTGGAATTACATTAGACGAATTATTTGGTAATGCTATTGAAGAAGCTTTAATTAGTGATTAGTGATTTTAATCATTCTGAACGAAGTGAAGAATATAATTAAAAAACATAACTAACAAATCCGTTCAATGTGAAATATTGAAATCGTTAAAATTCAGAATATAAAAATTGAGTCGTCAAGAATTTCTGAAGCCTTGGAAGAAATTTAGATTTAATTTTTGGTTTTCCAAAGGAAAAATTCCTAATTTTAACTTGATTTTTTGGTTCTTTTTGCATCAAGGCAAAATGAACAATAATAAGATTCCTGTTTAAACAGGAAATAAATATGAAACGAGCAATTTTTCCAGGATCTTTTGACCCGTTAACCTTAGGACATTACGACATTATAAAACGTGGTGTCACACTTTTTGATGAAATAATTGTAGCTATTGGAGTAAATGCTTCCAAGACATATATGTTTTCGCTTAAAGAGCGTATGAAATTCATTGAAGATACTTTTGTAGATGAACCTAAAATAAAAGTGGCAACCTATAAAGGCTTAACGGTTGATTTTTGTAAAGAAATAGATGTGAAATTTATTTTACGTGGTTTACGTAATCCTGCCGATTTTGAATTTGAAAAAGCCATAGCACACACCAATCGGGATTTAGCACCTATTGAAACTGTGTTTCTGCTAACCTCTGCAGATACTTCCTATATTGCATCCTCAATTGTAAGAGATGTAATTAGAAACAATGGCGATTATGCCAAATTGGTTCCTAAAAGTGTTAGAGTTAAAAAATGAAACCCTTTAACATCAACTTTCTAGATCATGTTGCTATTCGCGTAAAAGATATTCCTGTTTCAATTGAATGGTACACAAGAGTCTTGGGTTTAAAAAAATACCAACTCCAAGAATGGGGAGACTTCCCTATTTTTATGCTGTCTGGTAAAAGTGGTATTGCAATTTTCCCAGCAAACCTTGAGGATGAAACAATTAATCAAGACTCTCGAAATGTAAAAATTGATCATTTTGCGTTTAACATATCTAACGAAGATTTTAAAAAAGCACAGGATTATTTTAATACCATCAACGAACCTTTTCAGTTCCAAGACCATCATTATCTGCACTCTATTTATTTAAAAGATCCCGATGGTCACACAGTAGAACTCACCTCATTGTTTGTTGATGAAGATGAATTTTTTAATTAATTTATCTTCCTATTAAGTCAGGAATCTTTTAATTTCTCCTACTATTCATAATAGATTCCCGTTTTCACGGAAAAGACAGTTTAGATTAATTTAGATTTAAAGATTGTACTCTCCCAAACCCTTAGTAAAGGCTTCAGGGTTTTCGGCCAAATGGTAACGCGGATCGTCAATTGCTTCAACAATAACATCTCTAAATTTTGGGCTGGATTTATATAGCAATACTTTACAATCTTCGCTCAAGTGTTTTAATTTAACTTGTTTCCCTTCGGCTTCATATTTGTTTACCAAATTAAAAACAGCCTCAATGGCAGAATGGTCACTAACACGAGATTCTACAAAATCAATTTCAATCTTTTCTGGGTCATTCTTAACATCAAACTTATCGTTAAATGCCGCAATACTTCCAAAGAATAATGGTCCCCAAATTTCATAAACCTTAGTGCCATCGGTTTTCATACGTTTACGTGCACGAATGCGTTTTGCATTTTCCCAAGAAAACACCAAAGCACTCACAATAACACCAGAAATTACGGCAATTGCCAAATCAAAAAGAACAGTTAATAATGATACCAAAATCAATACAAATAAATCTGTCTTCGGTATCTTATTCATAATCCTAAAACTACTCCAGGCAAAGGTTCCAATGACGACCATAAACATTACACCAACCAAAGCGGCAATGGGTACTTGCTCAATTAAACCAGATGCAAATAAGATAAACCCTAATAATGCTAAGGCTGCAACAATTCCAGATAATCGTCCGCGACCTCCACCTTTTATATTAATTATGGATTGTCCAATCATAGCACAACCTCCCATACCACCAAACAATCCGGTAATAATATTAGCACCACCTTGTGCCATACATTCTTTGTTTGAGTTACCTCGAGTTTCAGTGAGTTCGTCAATTAAATTTAAGGTCATTAAGGATTCAATTAACCCAATAGCAGCAAGGATTAACGCATAAGGACCAATAAATTTTATGGTTTCTATATTAAAAGGAACTTTATTAAAAATATCAAACTGAAATTGTGGTAAGCCGCCTTTTAGTCCGTCACCTCCTCCATCTGCAATAAAACTACCTACAGTTTCCACATTCAATTTTCCAAGAATTACAATAGCCGAAACCACTAAAATAGCAACCAATGCTTCAGGCACTTTTTTAGTAAGTTTTGGTAAGCCTACCATAATTCCCATAGTTAAAGCAACTAAAGCAGTCATAGTCCAAAAAGCTCCACTTGTTGCCAAATTATTAAACAATTCATTAAACCAAGTTCCCATGTCACTCCAAAAGAAAATTCCTTCAGGAACTAATTCAGGAAACATACCAATTTGAGATATAAATATCACGATAGCTAGTCCATTTACAAATCCCATCATTACAGGATGCGGGATTAAACGTACAAACTTCCCCAATTTTAAAACACCTGCTAGCATTTGTATAATACCCATTAAAATAACTGTAGCAAACAAATAGTATAACCCAAGACTTTCGCCTACTTCTCCCATGGCATTGCCTTCGGATACCAAACTTACCATCACTACAGCTAAAGCACCTGTAGCACCACTTATCATTCCTGGGCGACCACCAAAAACTGCGGTAACTAAACCTATCATAAAAGCAGCATACAACCCAACCAATGGGTCAACACCAGCAACAAAAGCAAAAGCAACCGCTTCGGGTACTAAAGCGAGTGCAACCGTAAGCCCACTTAAAATATCGTTTTTGGCATTTGCGGCACGTTTTCTAATAAACTCTGTCATGATGGTTTGTTTTTAGGAAGCGGCAAAAATACAGTTAATATTTTTACACACAAGCTTTTGTCATATCTAAAAATACAAAAATGCAGTATTACTTTTTGTACATTCTATACGTAAGGTTACGTATAGACTTTCTCTTAAAAAAGGTTAACTTCGTTATCGGACGATATAAATCATTGAAACGAGCAATATCTTAACCAGATAACCAAATTTTTTATTTTTCAATATAATTTATACATAGAATAGTCCATACTATAGACGGTTATCAAAAAAACCCTTAAATTTAAGGACATAAACACTAAAACCACCAACCATGTCTGAAACACAAAAAACCAAAAGTAAATGGGCTATTTTCCAGTCTTCATTAACCGTTTTAACTCCAGTTTTAATTGGAGTATTAGGCCTAGTTTTTAGTAGCAATCAGAGCAATTTACAGAATCAGATTTCACAAATTGATAGAAAGATTTCGAATGTTAAAGCTATGGAACCCTTTATGGAGATGATTGCTGATAAAGATATTACAACATCTAAATTGGGTGCTTATGCCATTTATATGCTTAAAAAAGATGATGATGCTGAAATGGCTGCACAAATGATATTAGCTCCAGGAAAACGTCACTTGTTGGACGTTTTAATAGACATTGCAGATAGAGATACAATTGTAAAAAAAGTAGTGAATAATACCTTAAAAAATGTGAACATCACTAGTGAAAAAGATTCCACTAAGCTATCCGAAATACAAAAGTATGCTTTAGAAATAATTAATAGCATTGACATGGAAACAGCTAATGAATCCGTTTCTCAACAACAAAATGGTACATCAGAGACAAAACCACCAGTAAAAAAAGAATGGCTATATCTTGGTAATTTTAAAGAAACCAATAAAAGCGACAGGGTAATAAATGAAATACCCGTAATTAATAATATTTATACTCTAGTAAAAGATTCAAATGTTAGAATAAATAAACCGCAACCACCAAATTATTCATTACCAAGATTTGTAAGAGTTGCTAGTAAAGGTGATTACATTAAAATAGACACTTTTACAGTAGATAAAAAAGGTCATTATTGGGCTCGTGTAATTTTTCAATAATAATTGCTACAATAAATTTTTAATTGTAATGCTTTCTCCCTATACCAATAATTTAATATTGGCATAAGAGTTTTTCATGGCTTCAGAGATTTGTGCTGGGTTTAACCAGGCTACTTTGGTAATACCCTCCCCTTCTTGTGGTAGTAATGGTCCCTTGTAACTAGTGTGCATTTCAAACCAATAGGTGATTTTTATTCTGTTTTTACCATTGCGCTTAAAAATATGGTAGGTCATTTCTAAAGGTTTGGTTATGCTTAATCCAATAACGCCTGTTTCTTCTTCTACCTCACGCATTGCCGTTTTATCAATAGTTTCTTTGCTTTCGGCTTTCCCTTTGGGGAGATCCCATTTATCGTTTCGAAAAATAAATAGCACGTCTCCACCAGTATTATACACCTTACCACCTCCAGCAATAACATTGGGTAAGAGTTTTAAAAAGCGTTTGAGGAGTTTGCTTTCCTTTTTACCGTAAAGACGAACGGATTGGATATTTTTTTTCTGTAATTTTTTAATAACTTCTTCAATATTTGCAGTCTTAAGCTTGTAGTTTTTAAAATCGGTTTCAGGTTCAACCGCCGTTGTTAGAATAATTGGTTTGTCTCCTACAAATATTTTATACATTGTTAATTAAAAACACAGTTTTGCCGAGTAAAAATAGTACTTTTTTAGTAGTTTTGCCACTATGATTTTCAATAAAAGTACTGCAAAAAAAACTGCCGAAGTATTATTACAAATTAATGCTATAAAATTAAGTCCAAATAAACCCTTTACTTGGGCCTCTGGCTGGAAATCGCCAATATATTGCGATAACAGAATCGTGCTGTCGTTTCCACCTATTCGCAATTACATTCGTGAAAAAATGGCAAGACATATTGAAAAGCAATATGGAAAACCCGATGTTATTGCTGGTGTTGCCACAGGAGCCATTGGTATTGGTGCTTTAGTAGCCGAATATTTAGGTTTACCTTTTGTATATGTAAGACCTGATACCAAAAAACACGGTCGCCAAAACCAAATTGAAGGATTTATTCAAAAAGGACAGAATGTAGTGGTTGTTGAAGATTTAATAAGTACTGGCAAAAGTAGCCTTAATGCTGTAAAAGCACTCAAAGAGGCTAAAGTGAATGTAAAAGGAATGGTGGCTATTTTTACATATGGTTTTGATATTGCTGCTAAAAATTTTGAAGATCAAAACGTAACTATTTACACGCTTAGTAATTACGAAAACTTGTTAGAGCAAGCCTTAGACACACAATATATTACCACTAAAGATCTGGAAACTTTGTCAGAATGGAATGCCAACCCAAGCGAATGGAATGCTAATTGATATAAAAACATAACGTCATTACGAGAAGTGATAGTCTGAAATGTCACACTGAGCTTGTCGAAGTGTAATCGAAGATAAACAACGTGGCAATCTTTTAAATTAACCATAAAACTAATTTTAAACAGATTCCTGCCTTCGCAGGAATGACAAACAATTATACAGTAGATGAATTTAGAATCTCCAAAAGTTACCATTGATGCCTCAGCGCAAAAGGTTTTTGATTTTTTAACCAAAGTTGAAAATTTTGAAAAATTAATGCCCGAAAATATTAGCAAGTTTGAAGTTTTAGATAACGACAAATTTTTATTTGCTTTAAAAGGAATGCCAGAAATAATATTGCAACAAAAAGAGGCCATTGCGCCTAACAAAATTATACTAGGTGCTGCTGGTGGAAAATTGGATTTTTCGTTAACCGGAGATATCACTGAAATTGAAGCTGATAAAAGTACTGTGCAATTATGCTTTAGTGGCGATTTTAACCCTATGATGGCTATGATGATTAAAGGCCCAATTGGTAAATTTATTGAAACCTTGGCTGCTAATATTCCTAACGTAATTTAATACTTCACGCTAGTTCGAGTGACATTGCTTTGCGATTTTGTATCGAGAATTATTTGACACATTTCGATACTATTTTGATAAATCAAAAATCACTAGATGTGACATTTAGTTAATACAATAATTGTACTTCTTTTAAATCGTATTCTTTTAAGATATCATCTTCAAGAAGTATTTGTAAGTTTCCCACAGCGTTTATTCCTTTTATAAAACCCGCAAATATATTACCCTTTTGGTCTTTAAAACTTGAGGGTTTATCTTTTCTGAAGAGTAAATTTTCGTATTCCCTTTTTAAATATTCCTGCTTACCTTGTTCTATAAATTTAAAATAACTCTTTAAATTAGAGAGGATTAGTTGCAAAAGCTCGTCAATATTATAAACTGTTCCTGTTAATAGTTTTAAAGATGACGCATTAGGCAGTTGCTTAAATTCGGTTTGGTTCACATTTAAGCCGATACCAATTATAGAACATTCTAACCGGTTGTTTTTTATGACATTTTCTATCAATATACCGCAAACCTTCTTGTTTTCTGACAAAATGTCGTTTGGCCATTTTACATTTAGCTTTGGGATATTAAAACTCTGTAATGCCTTTACAATAGCTAATGAAGTGACTATGCTAATATAAAATTGTTGGTCTACTAAAATACAAGAAGCATCTTTAAAGACACTGCACATAAGGTTCTTAGCCTTTTCTGAGTTCCAAATGGTTCCCATTTGACCTCTTCCACGCATTTGATGTTTTGTGATAACTGTGGTATAATCTTCTAGCACTTCGCCATCACATAATTGCTTTAAATAGGTGTTGGTAGAATCGATGGCATTAAGTTTGATTATACGCATTATGACTACAAATTTTGAAATTATAATTTTTTTAAGATTTTTAAAGTAAAAAAGACCTAAAAAAATAATAACTTTGTACAAAATTAAAACAATTTAATGACGCAAAAAAAAAGTAATGCAGACCAATTAATAACAGTTATATTAAATGGTATTGAAGATGTAAAGGGACAACACATTAATATTTTAGATTTAAGAGAAATAGAAAATACGGTTTGTGATTATTTTATTATTTGCGAAGGCACCTCAAACACACAAGTTAACGCCATTGTAAATTCCATAAATAAAAAAGTAAGTAAAGAAACTAAAGATAAACCATGGCATATTGAAGGTAGCGAAAATGCCGAATGGGTTTTAATGGACTATGTAAATGTTGTAGTGCATGTATTTCAAAAACATATTAGAGAATATTATGATATTGAAAGCCTTTGGGGAGATGCTAAAACAACAGAAATAGAAACCAGTTACTAAAACATAGTTAATGTCAAACGATAAAAAGTTAAACAATAAAAAACCAAAACTTAGTCCATATTGGATATACGGATTAATCATAGTCATATTTTTAGCCATCAATGTGTTTTCTGGAGGTATGGGTTCTTCAACAGGAAGTCCCACAACACCAGCACAATTTTTTAATTATTTAAGAGATGGTGACGTAGAAAAAGTAGAGATTGTTAACAGACGGGAAGCCAAAATTTATTTAACTTCTGAAGCAGTTACCAAAGATATTCACAAAAAATCAGTAAAACCTCAGCTATTACCAATGGTTGGAAAATCACCTAATTATCAATTTGAATTTGGTGATTTGCAGAATTTTGAGAATCAGTTAAATGATGCAGTTGGAAAAAATAATTTAACAACTACTGTTAGTTATGTCACCGAACAAAACGTTTGGGGTGATTTTCTGTTAACATTACTTCCATTTATATTAATTATTGGCGTTTGGATTTTTATTATGCGACGTATGTCAGGAGGTTCTGGTGGTGGCGCTGGTTCACAAATTTTTAATATTGGCAAATCCAAAGCAAAATTATTCGATCAAAATACAGAAGTTAAAACAACTTTTAAAGATGTTGCAGGTTTAGAAGGCGCCAAAGAAGAAGTACAAGAAATTGTAGATTTCCTTAAAAAACCTGAAAAATATACTTCTCTTGGCGGAAAAATTCCAAAAGGTGCTTTACTTATTGGCGCTCCTGGAACAGGAAAAACCTTATTAGCTAAAGCTGTTGCTGGTGAAGCAAAAGTACCTTTCTTCTCTCTTTCAGGCTCTGATTTTGTAGAAATGTTTGTTGGTGTTGGAGCTTCTAGAGTTCGAGATTTATTT
>CAZQBE010000066.1:0-9993 GCA_964591595.1 uncultured Flavobacteriaceae bacterium | reverse complement strand
TTTGCTACTTTTTCATCTAGATGTTTAGGCAACATATACACTTTGTTTTCGTAAGCATCTCTGTTATTCCAAAGTTCTAACTGTGCTAATGTTTGATTTGTAAACGAGTTACTCATTACAAAACTTGGATGTCCTGTGGCGCAACCTAAGTTTACCAGACGGCCTTCCGCTAAAATGATAACATCTTTTCCATTAATGGTATATTTATCTACTTGTGGTTTGATTTCTACTTTAGTATGATCATAGTTATCATTTAACCATGCCATATCAATTTCGTTATCAAAATGACCAATGTTACAAACAATGGCTTTGTCTTTTAGAGCTTCAAAATGATGGCCTTGAACAATATCTTTATTTCCAGTAGTAGTAATAATAATATCTGCATTACCAACAACAGTTTCTAATTTCTTTACTTCAAAACCATCCATAGCAGCTTGAAGTGCACAAATAGGATCAATTTCAGTAACTGTTACAATAGCACCTGCACCTTTAAAAGAAGCTGCAGAACCTTTACCAACATCGCCATAACCACAAACCACAATTCGTTTTCCAGCAATCATAAGGTCTGTTGCTCTTTTAATAGCATCTACAGCACTTTCGCGACATCCATATTTATTATCGAATTTACTTTTGGTAACGCTATCGTTAACATTAATTGCTGGCATTGGTAATGTTCCAGCTTTCATTCTGTCGTATAATCTGTGAACTCCAGTTGTGGTTTCTTCACTTAAACCGTTTATTCCATCTACTAATTCAGGATATTTATCTAAAACCATATTGGTTAAATCGCCTCCATCATCAAGAATTAAGTTTAAAGGTTTACGGTCTTCACCAAAAAACAGCGTTTGCTCAATACACCAGTCAAATTCTTCTTCAGTCATATCTTTCCATGCGTATACAGCTGTTCCAGCAGCAGCAATGGCAGCAGCAGCTTGATCTTGTGTTGAAAAAATATTACAAGAACTCCATGTTACTTCAGCACCAAGTGCTTGTAGCGTTTCAATAAGTACAGCCGTTTGAATGGTCATATGTAAACACCCAGCAATACGTGCACCTTTAAGCGGTTGTGCATCTTTATACTCATCACGCAGACTCATTAATCCTGGCATTTCAGCTTCTGCCAATTCTATTTCTTTTCGTCCCCAATCTGCAAGCGATAAGTCTTTTACTTTATGTGCTGTGTAAGGAATTGTTTTTGTGTTCATATTAGTATATTTGTTTGTCTAAAAAATTCGACTGCAAAGTTACGTAATAAGAACGAGAAATATAAATGCCTCTTTATAAAACCATTCAGCCAAACTCACAAACTACTGTTAAAATCTGGAAGATTACTGAACCATTCACCGATTTAATGCAATCCGTAGATTTAAAACCTAAAAGTTTGCAACGTGTTTTAGGGATGAAAAGCGAATTACACCAACGAGGCTTTTTGAGTGTACGTCATTTACTAAAGGAATTTGGTTATACAGATGTAGAACTGCATTATGATAGTAATGGTAAACCCTATTTAAAAGACGGAAAGTATATTTCAATTACACATTCATTTACATTCTCAGCAATTATAATTAGTGATTTTGAAATTGGGATAGACATTGAAAAACAACGTGATAAAATTGTTAGAATAGCAAATAGATTTATAGGTTATGAAAACCAATATTTAGTTGGAAAAGATACAGATTATATGAAGAAGTTGACTGCAATATGGTGTATAAAAGAATCGTTATATAAATTATTTGCAACACCAGGCTTGAGTTTTAAAAAGCATACTTTGGTAATCCCTTTTACTTTTAATGATGAAATTACAACAGCTTGGATAGATTATAAAGATAAAAAACATCGTTTTAATGCTAATTATTTTGAGTTTGAAGGATTCACATGTGCTTATGTTTTTCCTAAATGAGAAAGATTTATCAAAATATATTAGACGCCATTGCAAGTAAAAGAAAACTGCTTGCTGTATTGATAGATCCTGATAAAATGGACATTGAAAAAGTGTCTGATTTTATGGCAAAAGTAAATACTTCAATAGTAACTCATATTTTTGTTGGTGGAAGTGTAGTTGAAGAGAATGACACAGCAATACTAGTCTCAAAGATAAAGAAACTTACAACACTTCCTGTTATTGTATTTCCTGGAGATGTTTCTCAAATTACAGAACAAGCAGATGCTATTTTGTTTTTGTCATTAATATCGGGAAGACAATCGGAGTATTTAATAGGAAAACATGTTAAGGCTGTTTCAAAGTTACGACAGATAGATTTAGAAGTAATTCCAACAGGATATATCTTGATTGAAAATGGCAAACAAACAGCTGTAGAAAGAGTAACAGGAACCCAACCAATGTCGCGAAATAACATTCCATTAGTTGTAGATACAGCTCTTGCAGGAGAATTTCTTGGTAAGAAACTCATATATTTAGAAGCGGGAAGTGGCGCAACACATCCTATTGATGATATAATGATTTCAGAAGTAAAAAAAGCAATTCAAATTCCTTTAATTGTTGGAGGAGGCATACGCTCAAAAGCACAATTACAAACTGCTTATAATTCTGGCGCAGATATTATAGTTATAGGAACTGCCTTTGAAGATGATGAATCATTTTTTAATGAATTAGTATGAATGATATTATAGACTTCTTTCTAGAGCCCTATAAAGCAGCTCCAATTATTAATATTGTATTGGAGTTTATAGCAGCTTTTTTTGGAGTATTAAGCGTCTTATATGCAAAACGCGAAAATATTTTAGTCTATCCAACAGGAATAATAAGTACAGGATTGTATGTTTACTTATTATCACAATGGAATCTATACGGCGATTTAATCATTAATATTTACTACACACTTATGAGCATTTATGGATGGTATATGTGGAGTAAAATAATTGACGACAAACACAATCACATTAAAGTTTCAAGAACAAATAGATTAGATAAAATAAAAGCAATAGGAATTTTTGTGTTTACGTCAATCTTTGTAATTACGATTTACAGATATTATAATGTGATGCCGAATAATTTAAATTTCACAGAAAGTGTGCAGTTTGCGTACACAAACATTTTTTCAGGCTCAATTGAAGATTTCAGAAAAGCAACGCCTTTTATCGATACTTTTACAACGGGAATCTTTTTTGCTGCAATGTGGTTAATGGCATTAAAGAAAATTGAAAATTGGACATTATGGATTATTGGAAATATTGCATCAATCCCACTTTATTTTGTGAAAGGATATGGTTTCACGGGGATACAGTACTCCATATTTTTAATATTAGCCTATTTAGGATATAAACAATGGAAGAAAAGTTTAAACAACAACCTTCAGACTGCATAAAAGTAGTTTTATTCGGCCCAGAATCTACTGGAAAAACAACATTAGCTAGTCAATTAGCAAGACATTATAACTCTATTTGGGTAAGAGAATATGCGCGCAGATACCTTCAAGATAAGTGGAATAATGAGCGTAAAACATGTGAGCCTGAAGATTTACTTCCAATTGCAGAAGGGCAAATGAAACTTGAGAATGATTTGGCTAAAAAAACAGATTCAGTATTAATTTGTGATACAGATTTATTGGAAACCAAAGTATATTCTGAAGCTTATTACGTTGGTAGTTGCGATCCAATATTAGAAAAATATGCTATAGAAAATACCTACGATTTGTATTTTTTAACTTATATTGATACACCCTGGGAAGCAGACGATTTACGAGATAAACCGAATGAACGTGAACGTATGTTTAAAGCTTTTGAAGACACATTAATAAAATATAACAGACCGTATGTTTTGCTAATGGGCGACAAAAAGCAGCGGCTAACCGAAGCTATAAAGCATATGGATAAACTTATTAAAAACAAGCCTTGAGTTTTACAGAAAAAGATATTAAACAAATACAACACAAAGGATTAACTCTTGAAAAAGTTAAATTTCAAATAGCCCTTTTTAAAAAAGGAGTTCCTTTTGTAAACCTTGAAAGTGCTGCCACAAAAGGGAAAGGTATTCTTTCCTTAAATAAAGAAGAAAAGCAACGTTATGTTACTCTTTTTGACAGCAACCGAGATGAACTCTCTATTGTTAAATTTGTGCCAGCTTCAGGGGCAGCAACAAGAATGTTTAAGACGCTTTTTACATTTTTAAAAGAGTATAGACCAGAAAAGGAAAGTATAAACTCATATATCAATAGACATAGAGACAATGAATTATCAGTGTTTTTAGTAGGATTAGAAAAATTACCTTTTTTTGAAGATGTGGTTCATAAAATTCATAAAGTAATTCCAGATTTTAATGAGTTGTCTTACGATGAGAAACGCGTCGAGTTTATAAAAACAATGTTGAATGAAGACCGATTAAATTATTCTTTTTATCCCAAAGGGTTGTTGCCTTTTCATAGGTATAAAGTATACGTTTCTACTGCTTTTGAAGAGCATTTATTTGAAGCGGCATTATATGGGTCATCAAACAATAAGGCTAATTTACATTTTACAATTTCTGAAAGACATAATCATAAGTTTGATGAAGAGTTTAAATATATTGAAGAAGATGTAGAAGAAAAAACAAATACAACATTCAATATTTCATTTTCATATCAAAAACATTCTACAGACACCATTGGCGTAACAAATAAAAATGAACCTTTTAGAAATGATGATGGCAGTTTAGTGTTTAGACCGTCAGGACATGGCGCTTTATTAGAAAATCTCAATGATTTAGACGCGGATATCGTATTTATTAAAAATATTGACAATGTTGTTGTAAAAAAATATAAATCGAATGTAGCTTATTATAAGAAAATGCTTGCAGGTATTTTATTAGAAAAACAACAGCAAGCATTTACATATCTAGATTTTTTAGAGAATACTAGTATAAAAGAGAATGAACTTGTAGAGATTGTTCAGTTTTTATCAGAAAAATTGAATGTATCTATTAATAGAGAGTTTGAGAAATATTCAACTAAACATCAAATAGAGTATTTACGAGATAAGCTTAACAGACCAATTCGAGTTTGTGGCATGGTAAAAAATGAAGGAGAGCCAGGGGGAGGTCCGTTTTGGGTAAAAGATGAAAGTGGGACTGTATCATTACAAATAGTAGAGTCCGCTCAAATTGATAAGAAAAATAAACGTCAAAAAGAAATATTAAAAAAAGCAACTCATTTTAATCCCGTAGACCTTGTTTGCGGAATTAAAAATTATAAAGGAGAACTCTTTAATCTCACAAAGTATGTAGACCATAAAACAGCCTTTATTACCATGAAAACAAAAACAGGGAAAGATATAAAAGCACTTGAGTTACCTGGCTTATGGAATGGTAGTATGGCATTTTGGAATACTATTTTTGTTGAAGTACCATTGTTAACTTTCAATCCTGTAAAAACAGTTAACGATTTATTAAAGGCACCACATCAAATCTTATAATTGTGAATGCTGACACATTGATATCTGAATTGACCTTTAAAGCCGTAAGAAGTAGTGGGTCTGGAGGGCAACATGTTAATAAAGTCTCTTCAAAAATGGAGCTACACTTTAATTTAGATAATTCTGAATCGTTTTCTGATGAAGAAAAGCAGTTGCTTTTACAAACTCTTAGTAAAAGACTCACAAAAGAGAATAGATTGGTCTTACAATGTGATGAAACGAGAAGCCAACATAAAAATAAAGAGCTTGTTATAAAGCGCTTTTTTAATTTAATTAGAGAAGGATTAATCGTTCCAAAAAAAAGAAAGCCAACTAAGACCCCAAAGGCAGTTATAAAAGAGAGACAAGAAAGCAAGCGTAAGCAGTCTCAAAAAAAGGCTAATCGAAAAAATCCAGAGTTTGATTAAAAAATTCTTGAATCTTAATTTGTAAATCCAAAATCTAATATATCTTTGTACTGTTCTCAAAAAAGGGGTGCTTTTTTGATTAACGTTTAAATATATTAATTCGTAAATCAATTAGGCTGAGATCACACCCATTGAACCTGAGCAGGTAATGCTGCTAAGGAATCGAGCGTTAAGAAAATGCCCAGTGGATATTTTTAGCGAGTGCCAAAGAATCATCGATTATGAGGCTTCCGCAATTTAGCTCAAGGAAAAGAGGCGATTTGCTTCAAAAACCAATTTTTAACAACAAAGAATAATCGCCTCTTTTTATTCGTGTATTTAATAATAACGAATGAAAACTTTCTTTAAATCAAATGTCACTTTCTGCATATTAGAAAGGTCTTTTTTACTTTTCTTTCTAATAAGTATTTCTTCTTTTTCACAAGAAAAACAACAAGATTCAACTAAAATCGAAAAATTAGACGAAGTTCTTGTAAGAGCCATTCGTGTAAATGCTACTTCTCCAATAACACATTCCAATGTTTCTAAAGAAGATTTAAAAAAACGTAATCTAGGGCAAGACTTACCCATTTTGTTAAACTTTTTTCCTTCAGTAGTAACAACAAGTGATGCTGGTTC
Source organism: uncultured Flavobacteriaceae bacterium (assembly GCA_964591595.1). Classification (GTDB taxonomy): domain Bacteria; phylum Bacteroidota; class Bacteroidia; order Flavobacteriales; family Flavobacteriaceae; genus JAADHG01. The sequence continues at coordinate 3,562 of CAZQBE010000066.1, read as the reverse complement.
AGGAGTGGGTTATACAGGGATTAGAGTGCGCGGTGTTAGTGCGCAATCTACCAATATTACAATTAATGGAATTCCATATAACGATGCAGAATCCTTAGGAACTTTTTGGGTAGATTTACCTGATTTTTCATCATCAGTAGAAAGTTTGCAGTTACAACGTGGTGTTGGCACATCAACTAATGGTTCTGGAGCTTTTGGTGCAAGTATAAATATTTTAACAGACGCAATTACAGAAACAGCAAGTGCCGAAATCTCAAATTCAGTGGGAAGCTATAATACACGAAAGCATACTTTAAAATTTAGCACAGGCAAACTCAATAATCATTTTGAAGTGTCAGGGCGTTTATCGCAAGTAAAGTCTGATGGTTATATAGATAGAGCAACTTCCGATTTAAAATCTTACTTCATCCAAGGATCTTATGTTGATGATAATACTTTGATTAAAGCCCTTGTTTTTGGCGGTCAGGAAATTACCTATCAGGCATGGAATGGAATTGATGTAGAAACCTTAAAAAAGGATAGAACATTTAACCCTTCAGGATTATATACAGATGCTGAAGGGAATATTAAATTTTATGATAATGAAGTAGATAACTACAAACAAGACCATTATCAATTGCATTGGACAGAAAGATTTAATAATAATTGGTCAACAAATTTAGGGCTTAATTATACTTTTGGACGCGGCTTTTTTGAACAATATAAAGAAGATCAAGATTTTACTGATTATGGTATTGAAGAGATTATAATTGGAGGTGAAACCATTAACACTACGGATTTGATTAGAAGGCGTTGGTTGGATAATGATTTTTACGTGGTTGTAGCTAATGCAAACTACAAAGACAATAATTTAGAGATGTCTTTTGGAGGGTCTTATAGCAGTTATGATGGCAATCATTTTGGTGAAATTATTTGGACACAATATGCAAGTAATAGCCAAATTAGAGAACAATATTATAATAGTAATGGAAAGAAAAAAGATTTTAGTATTTTCTCAAAAGCAACCTATAAATTAAATAATAAAGTTAGTCTTTATGGCGATTTACAAATGCGATTTGTAGGTTATAAAACAAAAGGTATTACTTCCGATAGAGTAAATTTGCTAATTAATGAAGCCTATAATTTTTTCAATCCTAAAGCAGGAATTACCTATAAATTAAACAGTAAAAGCAGTTTATATTTATCGTATGCTAGAGCAAATCGAGAACCAAGCAGAAGTGATTTTAAAAGTAATCCGAATGTAAAACCAGAACAACTCAATGACTTTGAATTGGGTTGGAGAAACACAAAAGGTAAGTTTAGAATTAATGCCAACGCTTATTATATGTTGTATAATGAGCAATTAGTTTTAACAGGAGCAATAGATGATGTAGGTACGCCAATTAGGGACAATAGTGGCGATAGTTATAGACTTGGATTAGAAATTGATGCAGCTTTTCAAATTTCAAGCAAGTTTGCAATACAACCTAATTTTACAATAAGTTCAAACAAAAACAAAAGTACCTATTCGCAAATTAATGGCGTATTGAAAAATTTAGGTAAAACTAATATTGCATTTTCACCAAATTTTATAGCAGCAAATACTTTAGTGTATCAGGCTATGGAGAATTTACAAGTTTCATTTTTAAGTAAATATGTTGGCAAACAATTTATGGGTAATACAGATTCTAAGGTTTCAAGGTTAGACAGCTATTTTGTCAATGATTTGAATATTACTTATGAGATTACAACCCATTCAATATTTAAATCAATCTTATTTTCAGGGTTAGTAAATAATATTTTCAATCAGAAATATGTTTCTAATGGGTATTACTTTACGTATGATGATACTTGGTCTGTTCTAGGGCAAACAACAACTATTGAAGGCGCAGGATTCTATCCGCAGGCGACAACGAATTTTTTACTTGGAGTAACATTGCAGTTTTAATTTGTAATTAAAAGATTGCTTCCACTAACCTCTACACGATATGCTTTTAAACCGCATCGCAAACTAGAATTATTTAAAGGCTGCCCAGTTATTAAGCTGTAAATATTTGCATCTGTACAGCCACAATTACCTTCTAAGCCAGTAATAGTAAGTACAGAGCAAGAACTAGGAGTATGGTTTGGGTCGCTTGCGTCCCAAGCAAGAAATCCGGTTCCTGAGTTTGTTACAATTATCCCTCCATTTCCAGCGTTAGGGACGTATACAGAATTGCTAACAAATTGCAGTTGACTAAATTGTGGTAAGCTCATATTAACATTAAAGTTAACGCCTATATTTAGGAGAAAATTACAGTTACTATTATTTATGTTGTTTTTACTACATGAAAATAGGAATAGGCTAAATAACACATTAAAAAAAAGGGTCTTCATAAGTTTAATTTTTCAATCGCAATTTACAATAAAAAGTGCTGTGAGTTAAATATTTTGTATATTTGCTATACATCTCGTGAACACGAGATTTTTTGCATTAAACCCAAAATTTGTTTTAAAAATACAAGAGTAAATGCAATATTAATTACTAACGTTGAAATTATGAGTAACGTATCATATTATACTGAAGAAGGGCTTAAAAAACTTAGAGACGAGTTACGACAATTAAAAGATATTGAACGACCAAAAGTGTCGCAAGCAATTGCAGATGCTAGAGATAAAGGCGATTTAAGCGAAAATGCTGAGTATGATGCAGCAAAGGAAGCACAGGGAATGTTAGAGATGAAAATTGCTAAGTTAGAAGAAACATTAGCAGGAGCAAGATTAATTGATGAATCACAATTAGACGCTTCTAAAATTTTAGTGTTATCTATAGTTAAAATTAAAAACCAAACCAATAGTATGGAAATGACCTATACTTTGGTGGCAGATGGAGAAGCCGATTTAGCTTCAGGAAAAATATCTGTTAATTCTCCAATAGGGAAAGGATTACTAGGTAAATCGGTTGGAGAAGTTGCCGAAATTCAAGTACCAAATGGTGTTATGAAATTTGATATTTTAGAGATTTCAAGATAAATAATGTATGGCTTCAATTTTCACAAAAATAGTTAAAGGTGAAATCTCTTGTTATAAAGTCGCAGAAACAGATGATTTTTTAGCATTTCTAGATGTAAACCCAAACGCTAAGGGACATACACTTTGTATTCCTAAAAAGGAAGTTGACAAGATTTTTGAACTTGATGAATCGACGTACAATAGATTGATGAGTTTCTCTAGAAAAGTTGCTTTAGCAATTGAAAAAACCATAGAATGTAAGCGAGTAGGGATATCGGTTATTGGGCTAGAAGTTCCTCATGTACATGTGCATTTAATTCCGCTACAAACTATGGAAGATGCTAGATTTACTTCAAAAGTATCTTTAACTCCTGAAGAATTTCAAAATATTGCAGAAGCAATTCTTTCAAATTTATAATTGTCTTAGGGAAATTTGGATTGTAGTTCCTTTATCAATTTCAGACGACACTACTCTTATTTTGCCATTGTGATAGTCTTCAATAATACGTTTTGCTAGGGATAACCCTAATCCCCATCCTCGTTTTTTACTAGTAAAGCCAGGGTCAAATATTTTTTTAAACAAGTGTTTTGG
>CAZQBE010000065.1:0-10006 GCA_964591595.1 uncultured Flavobacteriaceae bacterium | reverse complement strand
TTTTTGGGCTTCGTCCAAACCAAGTTCTAAATCCTTAAAGTAATTCCATACCTCATCAAAAGTTTGTGGTCGCCCTTTCTTTGGTTTAGGTACTTGGTTATAGTTATTGTTTATAGTAGTCCTCACCTGAGTGAGGTTAGTACCCTCAGTTGAGTGAGGTATGCTCCCACACTCTATTGAGGTAGGCAACCTCATTAGCCTACGGTTAGCTCCATTAATGACTTGACGCTTACGCTCTAACCTATTCATTTGCACTAAACCTCGTATAGCCTTTTCTATTCCGCTTTCTGAAATGCCTATAAGATTTGCTAAATGCTCATTACTTACAAAGCACTCCAGTTTGTTTTTAGAAAATGAATCCACTTCTAATAGAATTATCTTTTGCGTCCAAGTTATTGTTTTGTCTAAGTATAATTCAGCAGGTATCCATACTCCCTTAAATTGTCTAGCCATTAAATAAGTGTGTTATCATTAGAGCTGCTAAAACTACAATTAAAATTGTAACCATCTTGTACTGAGTAGTGTCAGGGTTTTGTATCACAGCTCCCTAATACTTTTAACGTCCTCCATACGAACCTTAATCATTTCAATAATTTGATCCGTTGGTTCACCACTCCATTTTTGAAGCTCAGGCAAGTACATAAAGAATTGTCGAGGGTTAGAGTTGTACCATCTATTGACTGTATTTTTCCCTAATCCTAACGCATCGTTAAGCCTTGCGTGAGTTCCAAAATGAACTTTAATAAATGCCCCCATTGACTTCATCTGCAAGTTCTTTTTTAGTTTTTAAAATTTCTTTTGCGTAACGCTTTACTCTCGTAAAATATGCGTCCATAGGCTCGTAGTCTAAAGCACCAGTTGCTTTTAAAGCACAATCTATAGACCATTCTATATCTTTGCCGTCTACAGCCATATATACCGCATCGTTATACATACTTTCTAATGACTTTTCTTCTTGTTCGTCTACGAACTTTTGTCCCATCTTACTCATAATTAAAACGGTAAGTCGTCGTCAGACGGTGGTGGAACTTCCATATCCTGAGTAGCTTCAGCAGCCTGCATATCTTCCTTAGTCCACTTAGTTGGCTCTTGACCTTTATAAGCATCGTAAGGGTTTTCTACGATTCTGTCACGCATTAACAAAAGCTGTCTAGCGTAACTCTCTATGTTATCTAAATCTTTTAATGATCCTAAACCAACTACTGCTGTGTTAACTGCCCACGAAGCCTCAATGCGTTTTATTTCTTCACTCTTATTATAAGGCACTTTTTCAGGCGTACCCGTCCAAAATCCTTCTTGACGTTTTCTAACAGCACCCCAAACAAAATCGTCTTTACGTCCACGTTCTTCTACAACGACTTCGTCGCCAGCTTTGAATGGTGCTTGCTGTGTTTTGTGGTTAGCGTTAATACTACTTCCGTCTTCAAACGTGTAGTCAAATTTGTACAATAAGCCATTTTTACTTTCATACGTTCCTGCACCTTGTATTGATGCAACCTTTCTTAGAGTTTCACTCATATTTATTTATTTAAAATTTAAAAAACCTGATTTGTCATATAAAGATTTGCAAGTTATAAATAATGGTTTACCTACTCTCGGTAATTTTTTACCATATCTATAACCTATCCATTGTTTATATTCTTCTTTGCTTAACAAATCGTCATTAACTAATTCGTCTACTTCTTTACCTTGTAAACAATATTGTAATGACCAATGATTCCGACAACCTACATTACCCCAATAGGTAACGTCAGTTATATTCTTATTGTGTTTACCTGAATTAGCGTAGTAGTGTATAAAACCATACGTACTACCCCAACCTACCCATTCTCCATCTACTCTAGCTGTGACAACTTTATCGTAGTCTTTAGCTAAATCTATATCTGTAAGTCCTTGAGATTTTAAAACGCAACCATTTACGTCTAAACCTTCACCTTTAATTGTTACTTCATTACCGAAGTAGTCTCTTATATCTTTTGATAGTGCCATAATATAAAATAAAAAAAGAGGGCATTTGCCCTCTTAGTTATTAGTTTTTTACGTTCTCATACTTGTTTATTAAACCCTCTAAATCCCACTCACTAAGAGTTTGGTAAGGTTTAGCTAACTTAGTTGCTGAAGAAATGTAAGTACCACCCCCATTTCCGTCATTACATATATATAAGTCTTTTACGCTTGTTTTACATTCATACCCTAAACCTTTATTGGTTTCAAAGTACCTGACATTTGTAACTTTTAATGAATTTTTCATTGTGTTTATTGATTTATTTGATACAAATATAAGGTATTTAATCTAATAAAACAAATAGACAAAACAAAAGGGGCAACTTCGTTAAGTTCAACCCCTTTTGAAAATCAAGGATATTATGCCCTCTTGCGTCACAAGAGTAAACTAATATACTAATCTTTTTCTAAGAAAGAAAGACATAAAGGTAAAATTCCTATAAAACATAACACAACGCCTTCCCAAGTTATTGATCCACCCATAGAAGCTAAAGCGTATGTAACGATAGCACCGCCTATAGTACGTTTAGAACTCCAACGCTTTAAGTCGCCTTTGCCCTTAAATACTTCAGTAAGGTCAAACTTACCTAGCATTTTTAAGATTTGCTTTTGCATTCTTCCTGACAATTTTCTTTATAATCCTTTTTACAAGTGCTTTTACCTAATACAACTGCATTAAAAATTCGTGAGATAATATCTAATATCTCGTCGTCTTTCTTTGTAGCAGTTAAAGCAGTATAAGTACCTGCAAAAGTTATAAGAGCTAAAACTAGCTCAATCCAATGTTCACTAAAAAATTCCATATTTTATTATTTATAAGTCCAAATTAAATTTTGTGGTTTATCCAAGTCCATATCACAATGTATGAAATTGTGGGATATTCCAATCCTCGTTATTCCTGCTTTTAGTAAAGCTGATACAATTAAGAAACGTCTAGCACTATCGTCGCAATGAATGTCACACGCAACAAATTTTGTATGAGAGCTTCCTGGTACGCCCCCCACATTTTTATTGTGTTCGGGGCATCTGTAGCCACTCGTTATTCTAAACGGTGTGGAAGCTATATGTCTTGCATTGTCAAGTGCCTTTAAAAAACTTTGATCCATTTTGTCACCTTGACCTGCTATCGGACAATCAAACTCGCTAGTATCAAAGTATCTTAGCTTCACTTAATACCTTTTTCTGCAAGTAGCAATTTAATTTCCTGCATTCCCTCGCACAAGTTTCTAAGCAATTCCTTTGTTTCGTTTTCGTGCTTTTCAAGAGCAACTACTCTAGCTGTCAAGATAGTATAGTCACGCTGAAATTTAAATACCGTACCTAGTAAACCTGTAGCTAAAGCAACTATTTCGTAGTGTGTAATATCCATTATACCGTTATTGTATGGTAAGTAGTATAAACAACCATTGACCAACCACCATTAAAAACATCATTACACCAAAGTTGTAGAGGTTTATTAACTGCGGACGCAGGAAAAGCTGTCGTTGTAGTAGTATTTGTTAGATTCATATTATATGTAGTTACACCACTACTTATACCGCTCATAAAGTCCCTAAACGCTCCAATATAATCACTTGCAGCAGAGGTTGTTGCGTCCCAACCCAATCGCAAGTCGTCAGAAGAGCTTTCTGCTGAACCTGCACCTGTAGCTACAATTGTGACGCTAACAGGAACGTGAATTTTGCCTGCTGTAGCAGCTACCAATGTAATTGGTGTGTCGTCATACTTCATATTTAAAACAGCAGCATTGTTTACAGTCGTAGCTATTTGTGTCATTATACCCCCTGCACCTAAATTTGCATAGGTTATTTTTTTGCTAGTACCTGCTGTAGCACCGCCCGTAGTGTCGCTAACGTCTACTATTGTTAATAAATCATCTGCTGCCGGTGTACCGCCTAAAGCTGCTAAGTCTGTGAGTTTTGTTGCCATCTTTTTATATACGCTTTTAGTTTAGCGTGGTTTTTAAGCGTTAAAATATTTGATACCGAGCGCACCTGCGAGTGCTTTGAGTTGGTTGTCGTCGGTAACTTTCGGATATACGTTGAGTCCTCCAAAGTAATTGCGTTGAGAAGGTGCTAAGTCTGCACCTGTGTTTTGAGAATATTGAGGTAAGCCTGATTGATTGTTTTGTATGTAATCAATCATACGCTCACGATAGAACATAGCTATTTCGTTTGACCTAGTTACTACCTCTTTAATGTCTGTAATTGTAGCAGGAGAACCTTGTTCTGACGAAGGGACGCTAACTGAGTTGTTTGCAAAACGCAAGCGCACTACGTAAGCAACTTCACAAAATGCAAACTGCACTAAAGCAGGTTGTATGTAATCTTCTACTAAGATCTTATAGTTTCCTGTAAATGCCGAGCCTGCTTGTATCTGAGTTTTTAAATAGTTGTCAAGCTCCGTACCCAAAGCAGGTAAAATCCACCTATCCTGAGCTATGTTAATATAAGGCGTTAGTAGGTTGTCGTCTACTGTTGATCCGAGAGCTGTATCTCGCTTTAGCTTACTAGCTGAAATGTATAAAGTTGTAGCCATTAGTTTACAGGGTTAGGGTATTTAAGTGAACCTCTATCGGGCATATCTATAGGTGCTAAAGTTTCGTAACCTTCGTTTACTACGTAAGGATTGTCACCTACTTTACGCATAACAGAATCAAAGTCGCCTTGTATTTCGGCTTGTTGGTCTACGCTAAATTCTGCAATTTCTCCGTCAGGTGCGTAAATGAAAACGTTTCGCTGCCAAGCGTGACGGCAAAAGCACCCCCCCTTAAATTCTAGTATATCGTAAGTTGATTTTCCTGAAGGTGCAAATTGACCGTTTACCCCATCGTCACCCATTTCTACAATATCCTCATAACGATACATAGCACCACCATTAGATAAGTCCATCATAGTTTCACAAAAATCACGGCTCTTGTAGTTAGGGTTTTCAGGGGGTGTTTTAGCGTTTTCCATATAGCTATAACGTACAGCAAACAAATATCCGTTAGGACTAATTACATCATAGTCAGAATCCATATCGTAATTAGCATAAGCCTGAGTGTTAAAGGCACGGTGCATTTTTTTAAATGAGTGAAAATGCCTGTCTTTTGCTACATCTTCTAACTCTTCAGTTTTCCATAGTTGCCACCCTGCATCCAAAGTAGAACTGCGTTCTGAAAGGTGTTCAAGCCACGCTGTAGAATCTTCTTTAGATATTTTTTTTGGGGCTTCAGAAAAATGCGTCTTTTCTCTTACCTCTTCTATTATCTCTTCCTGCTCTTCTAAGAAGGACGCAGGTACAAGTTTCTTAAATTCAAGAGGTATCGTTACAGAGCTTGCAGCAAGAATAGGTCTTAGTCCGTCTATAAATAAATCCTGCATAGGTTTAATTACAGTACGGTAAAATAAATCGTAGCCGTCTTTCATTTCGTCGGCATTTGATCCAAAACCACCGCCCTCGTTACGTACACCAAATAATAAAGGCGTAGTTACTCTATGCCCTGAGAGAATTTTTGTCTGCACTTCTTTAGACAGAAAGTCGTAAGTCTTGTGAGCTTCAGATAAATTAAGAGGTTCAATTTGTGGTGCTGTGTCAGGCTCACTAGAAAAGGTCATTAAAATTTTACCTGCGTTAGAAGCACCACCGAACTTGTTATAGATTAAACGCTCTAACTCTGCACGCTCTTCCTGTGTAGGAACTCCGTCTCTAAAGTTAATCATACACGAAGGGAAAAGCCCGTTTGTGATATTAGACTTGTGGTAAGCTGAAAGGTCTGAGTCTACCTGAATATAGTTTGTAGACGAAAGGTAATCAGGTAAGCCATAGTAAAAACTAAGAGGGCTATAAAGTTTAATATGTAGCAACTGACTAGCTGCTGTCCTGTCTGCTACGTTAAATGCAGGAATAGGATTAGGCTCTTTATTTGAATACCAGTCCGTAGAGTGGTAAAAAAGCTGCACGTTGTCTTCGTCGTCAGCTACACCGCATCGAATAGTAGACGCAGGTATATGGTGTACCTCAGAAATAGTAGACCTGTCCTGCGACCAAATGACATTTAGGTAACATTGACCGTATAGTTTAAGGTCAAATGTTGCACGACGTAAACAATCTCCACTACCAAAAATTTGCTTTACCTTTAACCATTGCTCAACGTGAGAGTCTTTGAACTCCGACTCTAGCCCTTCTCCGTAAATCATTTCAGAGCAACCCTTTACTATAGCACCGTGAATAGAGCTTGAAGCAAATAACTGCTCTAAGTAGTGAGGGTAATGGTTGTCAGCACCCATCTCAATAAACTTCTTATTGTTCGACTCAACAAAGTGAGGTGTATTCGTGCTTTGGTAGTTAAGTACCGATAAATTTGTTTTCATTATGGAATATATACGTAGTCGTTATCTGAGTCGCCTGTAGTGTATGCTGTGTATGTACTCTCGCTTAAAGGTGTAGCACCTTTAGAAGCGTAAGCTAATCGTGTAGCTCTTATAGTAGCACCTTGAGCAAAGGTAACTAAATACATACCTTCAATTAATAAGTTTGATCCTGTTTGTATAGGGTAAACAAACTGAACATATCTATCATTAGATATTGTAGGCGTTAAAGAAATTTGATACGTCTTCTCAGTTAATTGATTTGTAAACGTAATATCTACCTCACCGCTAGAATATCCTTCAAGCTGAAGCACTATGTTATTACTTGACTGAGTGTTAATTTGTATCATACCTATTTATATAAAAAAAGTGTAATCGTTTACAAGACCAACCCTTTGGATTTGATTTGTTTTTTTTTGCCTAGCTCCATAGGTACGTTTATACAGGTGTGGTTGCCTAATATAACAGCAACGCCTAACGCTTGTTTTTTGTAGTGTTTAGCGTAAGCAGCAGCATAAGACTCTCTGTCAATTCCACAACCTACTTGACAACCAAAAATTTTATAGTTAGCACCCACAAAATACTCGGTGTACATTTGAGTATGTATATGCCCTTGCACCGTACTCATTAAATCCGCTTTACATTTTGTGCGTGCAGTACCACCCTCTCCGTGTACGAATTGTATATCGTCTATGACTAGCCTTTCAGTCCACTTCCAACCTAGTGTGCCTAATACCTCGTTATAGTTTCTTATCCACTCTTTAGGTATGCCTGCGCTAAATGCCTTGCGTGAAACTATCCTATCGTGGTTGCCTATAATAACGTCTGCATCAGGAAAAGCCTTATACCATTTTGCTACGTGCTTTTTAGCGAGCTGCAACTCGTCCCCTGCACTCATTCCGTCAGGATCGCTTTCGTGGTAACTCGAAGCGTGAGAATCTATAATGTCCCCAATGAAGCCCACCCGTGAGCAGTTATACTTGCCATACGTCTCTACAGCGTGTTTAAGGTATCTAGGATGGTCGAAAGGGCAATGCAAGTCCCCCACTACCAGAACACGCTCTTCGTCGCTTGTAAGGTGTTCAAATGCCTTCAAACGGTTTCCCGATAATCTAGGTCTAGTCATCTATTGTAAATTAAAAAAGGGGCAGCCGTAAAGCCACCCCTTCTTATTTATATTATCAACAAGTTTATTAAGCAGATACCGTTGCGTTAGTTACATTGTCAAGAGGGTATTCAGGGTCTCCTAGTGTTGGAGGTGTAGCCTGATACCATACTGCTTTCTCTTTTCCTTGTAACTCGATATTATATCCAGTTAAATCGCCCATTGCCGTACCCGATTGTACTGAGCCTCCTGTAACATTCATTCCAAATTCTGCTCCTAGTAGCATTATTGCTCCGTCCTGAGTCTGCACCCAAATATTAGGTCGACCAGTACATAGGATTCTAATGTCGTCTATATCCGTTGAGTCTAACTTTTGGAAAACCAAAGAAAGATTTTGCTCAAAGAACGTAGTGCCATTAGCAGGGTTTGCTTGAAGGTTAATAGTAAGGCTTGACGTTTCGGGACGTACATCAAACTGGTAAAAAGTTTGAGCAGCAATAGAACTCACTACTCCACTACTCTCTACAAAAGAGGTGCTGTTTACCATATCTTGGTAGTTGCCAATGAAGACAGCGATAATACCGCCTACTCCGTCTTTACAACCTACCGTTCTTCCTGAACTTAAATCACAAGCCATTTTATTCTATTTTAGAGGTTAACGATTAAGCAAAAATTGTTGCAAATGCACCAACGATTGCGTCACCAGGTAAACCGATTTGGCAACCTAGTCCGAAACGCATAGCAATCTTTACGTTGTCTGATCCGTCATACTGCCAAGCGTCAATGTATTGAGCTGTCGTGTAATCCGTGTTCAGGTTAGAACCTACTACTAGATTCTCTTCGTAAGTTAATAGCAAACAATCGTCAGGGAATCCAGGACAAACGTGAATTGGAATACCTAAGTATTGTAAAGTATCAAACGCTTGGTTTGTAGACTGCATATTCACACCTTGATGTGCGCCTGAAATAGCTAAAGCTGTCATATAGTTACCTGCTGTCTTTGGCGAACAGTAGTAAGCAAGGTCAGGACGATTAAGGATAGCAGGACATTGCGCTAAAGCGTTGTTATATACTACGTGGAAAGCACCAGTAGCACCTAAGATAACACTAGCAGCAGCATCAAAACCTGTAGCGGCTACAATAGTTTCATTTGCAGCAGGCAAAGAAGCTCCAATAATTGAAGCGTTGTAACCTGCGTTGTCAAAAGTTCCGTTGTTAGAAAGGAAGCCACCTGTAAAATCTGCTGAAGATAGCCAAATGTTATCCTCTACGCCTTGTGCTGCGTAACCTGCAACTGTAGCCATTGAGAAGTTTACAAACTCAGGTGAGCCTGCTGTCATAGTCTCTCTAGCTCCAGTCATTCCTGCCCAAGTAGGTAGTAATTGACCACGACATAACTCTTCCATAACTGCAAGGTCAGTAAGAGTAAGAACTCTCTCGCCTAGTGTTAAAGAATTTTTATCATTCCAATCACAATTAGCTGCCTGAATTACGCCTGAAGAACTTAGGCTTGAAATTACGGCTTTGTTTTGTATTCCGTCGATTTGACGCACGAAGTTTTTAGTTAACGTCGTTGCGAGTTTAAGAGCAGGAGCGACAAAAGGGGCTGCGTGTACACCTGCATACGTTGTCGTAGGTGTAACGGCAGGATTTGCATTTGCGAACCCTCTACGCTTACGAGATAGTGAACGTGAATAGCTCATTATTTATTAAGGTTTTTAGTAATCATATTAAATGCCTGCGCTGTAGCTTTACCCATAGTGGTATTGCTTTCCTCAGATACCTCACCAAATGGAGCGTTTCTGAGTGGCTTGGTTGCAGGCGACTGACCAAACTCTCTAAGCTGCTTACGCAACTCGATATTCTGTCTGCGTAGACGAGCAATCTTTCTGTCAGATAAATCTGTAGAACTCATCTCTCTGCGTGACTTAGAATAACGCTTTTTGCCTTTACGCATACCTCTACGAGAGCGTCTTGACATTTCAACTTTTTCTTCTTTTTTCACTTCTTCAGTTACTTTTTCCTCCACAACTTCACCTTCACTAGCTTCGATTAAATCCATAGCCATTTGGTGTACTGCTTCGGCTTGTTCAGCAGATAGCCCCATATCTACTAAAAGATTAATAAATGCTTCGTGTGAGTCGGGAGCAGACTCTTCTTTTACTTCGGTAGTTTCTTCGACTTTTTCTTCTACTACTTCTTCTTCGAACTTATACTTGCTCATACATATATATATAAGGGCGTTTATTTAGCCCATTGGTTAATAGCCAAATTCGGCTTCATCAATAATTTCATAAAATAATGCTTTGTCTAAATAGCGGATCAATGCAGGTGCTGAACGCTCAAACAATAAGCGTAACCTATCGTAGTCTTCGTCAAAAATTGCGTCCTCCATTTGACCTACAGCAGCTAAGAATCTAGTGTCGTAGTCGTAATCAAACGCAAACTCTTCTAGCATAACCATCAACTCTTCCTGAGCTGAGTTAGTCCATACGTCCCATATTCTTCTTATTAAGCTCATTATTAATAAGGTCTAAAAATATGT
>CAZQBE010000064.1:8575-10072 GCA_964591595.1 uncultured Flavobacteriaceae bacterium | reverse complement strand
TAATGGTAGCGGAGGAGGGATTTGAACCCCCGACACAAGGATTATGATTCCTCTGTGAAAGGACCCTGACTCTTTAAAAAAGGAGTTTATATGAAATATATAAAAGAATATATTAAAACAGATGGAACTAAAGTATTCCATGTGTCTATTCGTCAGCAAGGCGTGAAGATATGTCAAAAATTTTTAGACAAATCTTTAGCTGAAATTTTTATACGCCATACCTTAACGGACATCGACCGTAAAAAGATTGATACTTATGAAGAAAAAAAATGTTTTGTTGAGTTAGCTAACTTGTATAAGAATGAACAGCTTCCTCAATTGAAACATGAAATGAATGAAATTCGTTTGATTAATAAACTGGTTAGTGACTTTCGTTTATTGCTGAATACAACTGGTCAATTATATTTAACGGCAAAAGATATTTCTATGTATGTTAAAAGTAAAAAGAAAATTTTAAAACCAAGTTCTATTCACAAACGTGTTAACCGTATTAAGCAGATCTATCAGTATGCTATTGAAGAAGAACATATGAAGATAGTTAATCCTGCAATTGATACAAAGAAGCCAGCTAAACATGATGATAGTCGTGATCGTCGCCCGACGTTTAGTGAATTAAAATTAATTAGAAAAAATGCATCATCTGAAATGTGGGCCAGTATTAAGATAGCTATTCTTACTTGTATGCGCAAAGCAGAATGGGTGAATAGAAATTTTCGTTTTGAAAAAAATAAGAATGGGTACTTAATTATTTTAGATGACCATAAAACAGTGAAGCATGTTGGTAAAAGAAAAATACCTATATCTAATAAAGCTTTTAACTTATTAATGCGCAATGATTTACCTTCGTATGAAGCTTTAAAAAGTCAGTGGCAACGTCTAATGAAAAAATTAAATATTATAGATCTTCGTTTTAATGACATGCGCCATGAAGGTATTAGTCGGTTGTTTGAAAAAGGTTGGCAAATTCCAGAGGTTGCTATGATTAGCGGTCATAAAGATTGGAAAATGTTAAAGCGTTATACTAATCTTCGTCCTGAAAATTTATTACACAAATTAAACTAATAAAGGTGATTGAGGTTGTTTGAGTTTGGCAATTGGAAAACCAGACTCAATAGCCTTATCTTTTAAAGACGGTGATAATTCCATATAATAATAATTTTTTATAGCTTGATCTTCTAAGTTTAAATACTCAAGCCACAACTTTATTTCATCTTCACTACCCTCTATAGAGTTTAAATCATCTGTAGAAATTCCTTTTTCATTTGCCCAATCTTCAAAATTATCTATATCATTTTCTTTTGCTAACTGTATATCATTTTGAAGTTCTTTGCCTGAATCAAATATTTGTTTTGTTTCAACATTGGTATTAAATTTATTACCTATTTTTTTTAAGGATTTAGAAAATACTTTATCATACATTTGAGCCAATCCTTCACCACCTATTTTTAAATCAAGACCTGAATACATTAAACTTTCAACATTTATAAATTGACCTTC
>CAZQBE010000064.1:0-8475 GCA_964591595.1 uncultured Flavobacteriaceae bacterium | reverse complement strand
TAAATCTTTAGTAATTTTTTCAGCTAATTCTTTTCCTACATATTCTTCTAATTGATCTGGATAAATATGATGTCCATGAATCATTTCTAAATTATCTTTTGTATAAGATTGTATATGAATTTTTCCATCTGCTCTTTCAGATGGCTGAATTGTTACTTTGTCAAGATGCTGACTTAGATCATATCTTTCTTTTTGTATGTCGCCACCAGTCATAGCTATGGCATCAAAACCATTTTCAGATGCATACTTAATAAGTTTTTTTATGACTACATCTTGCCAATTCTTTTTAAATGGAAGATCAGGTACTTCATTAAGTTCATCAGTACCAAATCCTACCTTCTTACCTTTGTGTACCCAGTCTGATTGTAATTCTTCAATATATAAAGTTTTCTTACCGTCTATAATTCTTGTATCAAATCTTGCATGAGCAAAAACATTTTTATCTGATTGGTAATGTCCGCCTTTAAATAATTTTCCTTCTCGTTCTTTTCTTAAATCTAAATATTTATTTTGTAATTCTTGATATTTTTTTAATTCTTCTGGTGTTCCTAAATTTTCATTTATACGGCCTTTACTTTTTGCAAAACCATCATATTTTTCATCTAAAGCATTACGATATTCTATAAATTCTTTTTCAGCTTTTATATATTCTTTATCATTAGCAGTAGGTAATTGAAAAATCATTTCTCTATAATCAGTATAATCACCATCAGTTTTTAATGCTTGATCATTGTATTCCGTTCTTCTCCAATTAATATTTTTAATTTCTTTTGATAAATTATAATGTTCTTCTTTAAACTTATTTAAAGTATCAATTTGTTCTTTAGTTCTATTTTCTTTAGGCGTTTCCATGATTTCATTCATTAAATATTCAAGTTCGCTTCTTCTTTTCATTTCCTCAGAAAAAGGTTCTTCACCTAAAAGAGTTATAGCTACATTATCAGCTAAATCATTATCAATAGCGTAATCTAATAACTCATCTTTTGTTATTGATTTTGTATCCATAAATTCTTCATCTAGTCCTAACCAATCTAATTCTTCTTGATTAACACCAGCGTTCTTAATCATTCCTTTCCATTGATTAAGTTCTCCTTTATTCATTTTAGAATTTTCAATAGCTTTTGTAACTCTTGAATAAAAATCAGGAGTTTCTAATAAACCACCATCAATTTCATTTTCATTATCAATGGTTAATATGTTTGGTACGCTTGATTCAATTGGTGGATGTCCTGAATGTGTGCCAAAATTAAAATCTTCGACTGGGTGTCCTGTGTGTGTGGGTAAACTAAAAATAGGTATTTCTCCACCTGTTGTATAATCATCTATGTTAGGTTCATATATTGGAGTCGAATGTATATTTCTTCTTTTCCATTCTTCTAAATCAATTTCTTCTGGTGGATCTGGTCTAATATCTATTCCATCTGGTGTATTAGTAATTGCTTTATTAGTATAATTATCAATAATACTAGGCGCTAAACCAAAAGCAAATATAGGTAACGCTGGTAAAACATTATCCAATATTCCTAGATTTGTTTCGGGGGAAGCAGAAGAATAATCAAAATCACTACCGCCAATATCTAATAAATTATTTTGTGGTTTTTGTATTAGTGGATCTAAATATATAATATCAGCCATGAATATTTTTCTGCAAAAATTTTAAGAACCAAGGATTGTCTTTAATAACAGTCATTAGTCCGTTTGTTATTGAATTGACGACAATTTCTTCGTTAGTATCTACTGATAAAACATTGCCATCACACGTTAAAGAATGTTCGTACACTACTGCATGTAATATTTCATGTAATAAAGTATTAGCAAAATCAGTAGGTGTTAAGTCTTTTTGTATTTCAATCTTGTTCGCCCTGTGTTGATATTCCCCGTAACAATCTGTTTGTTTTGTGAAATCAGAACGAACAAGATCTATGTCTATGTCCTTATATCCAACCTTAACTTTTGGAGGACATTTCATTTAAAATAATCCTGAAAAATACATTACTATTATAACTGCTAAAGCCACAATAATAATCTGATATTTCTTTTGTAGGTCCTTGAACCATGTAAAGTATTTCATTTTACCTCCTATTTTTTAAAAAATTTAGATGCACCTTTTATTCCAAAAGATGCTGATACAATTACACCTAAAGTATATTTGTACCAATCTGGAGTCTGTTGCAAAGCTGTAAAACCTCGTTCAACATATTCAACTGTAAAAGGTATAAAACATAATAACAAAGGTATAGAAAACAAAATTGTGAGGTACTCATCTTTCCATGAACCTTGTGTATTTTTTATTGCTTCTAAATCCCAATCAGCTTCCCCTTTTATTTGTTGATGCATCAACTCAGTTTTAGCTTTTATTTCTGTAACTTTTTGTTCTGCCTTTGCTTTCTTTGTATCAACAAAACCTTTTACGCTTGTAGAAACAATATCAACAACTGGTCCTAAAAGTAAATTTAACATAAATAATTTTTCCTTTTGTTAAAAAAAATATCCACAAGATAAAAAAAATTTTTTTTGAAGCTATGCTTTAAATATTTTTTTTGTGTTTGACGGTAACTCCTCATTTATTAAGTGTAACATTGTTATACCTATAACAGCGTTTTTGACTTTTAATAAAAACTATGTTAATATGTTTTTACATTAATTTTATAAAAAGGAGTTAACCGATGAATTATAAATTAATAGACTGCGGAACTTACACTTGGTTTGTTAAAACTGATCGTAAGTACCATCATTGTATTTACTCTATTACAGGTGAATACAAAAAAATTAGACGTAGTGCTACTCCTAGTATGCCATCAAATCAAAAGATGAAATTAGCTTATCTAATGGGATGGCCACTAGAAACGGCACCATGTATTTTAAATAAAAAGAGTGCAAAGTTTTATTTAAAAATATTAAAGACTTTTACTAAAACAATAAGAGTAAAAGAAATCATGAAACAATTAAAGGAGGTATCATGAAAAATATATTTGATTTAAAAAAAGGTCATCATAAATTTTATGATAAACCGCAAAAATTTTATGAAATATATATAAGTGGTAATGCTGTATCTTTTGAACAACAAGAAACTTACGGAGTCTTTTACACATCAAAAATGATTGAACATAAAAGAACTAATGTTTTTTGGTTTCAACCAAAAAGATTAAAAGGTACTCGTAAGTTAAGTTTTTACAGACTTGCTACTGATGTTTGTATGAATATTGAAGAAGCTAAAACTTTAGCAAAACAAAAACGAATACAAACGGCTGAAGAACGATTAGCTAATGGTGAAAAGAAAGTAAAATTAAATCAAACTTACTTAAATAATTATTCAAATTTTGAACCTGAATTAGATCAAGATGAATATTATAAAACAAGAAAAATGATTAGATTTACTTTTCCTAAACTAATTGAAATTCGTCAATCAATATCTTCGTAAAAATGATGAACCCCTATCTTTGTGATGGGGGTTTTTCCTTCTGCCCATTTAGGTTCACTAATATAATCTGCATAGTAATGAGTAGCTTTACCAACGTTACTATCGTGCAATCCATCTAAAACATTATTTGCTATATCAACAAAGTCTTTTATATCTCCGTGAGTAAGCTGTTCCATTTTTTCTTTGTTAGGATCGCCTTCATTCCAACATGAAAATTGCCATTTCTTTTTGCATACACCTTCTAAAGTATCTGCGCTAAACCACTTTTTAGAATCAAATCTATTTTTAATAACATGGGCAATAGCATATTGTCCTTCTTTTGTTTCTCCTCTTGCTTCCCCCCAAACTGTTTGGGCCATAACTAACACGTCAGACTTTTCCATTCCATTCCCCTTTATCGTTTAAATACATTGGTTGTATTATTGGTGTTTCTTCTATCAACATACCTACTGATAGAATTGGTCTTTTAATAAATAACTTTTGATATTTCATTGCTGGTGATTTAGGATTAATTAAACATCCTGTACTCATTGCAAAATTTAAAGCAGAAGGTGAGGACCACCAACTTACATTTGCGGATGTGTGAAAATGTCCAGTTATTAATGAGCAACCTAATTCTTTAGAACTACTTAATACATTGTTCTTAAAGTTATGTGTTAAAAATACTTTATGTTTGCTGGGGAGTGTAAGAATGTATTTGTCGTGCCAGCGCCACTTTGCTTTTATATCAAAAATTTCGTTTAGATCTTTTAGCATAGTTCTTGGAATACCAAAACGTTCTGCTTTTCTTTCAATGCGAAGATCGTGGTTGCCTTTAAGTATATCCATTTCAGGAAATAACTTTTCTAGCTTCCTAATTTCTTTTGTTGCTTTACCAATTTCAAAGATAGGTGATTCTACCTCTGGATCATTTGGTCTTTCTACTTGTACGCTTGCAAAATCTACTAGATCACCAATTTGAAATACCTTAGTAAATTTCCATTTCTTATGTAGCTTTTCCAGAAAAGGAATAGCGGAAGGGTGTTGATTTGGCATGTGCAAATCACTAATTATTAATATACGATTTTGTTTCATTGTTTCCTTTGAAACAGTCCTAGTTATTGATTGGCGATTAATTTCATAAATACCCAGATCCCACTGAGTATAGATCCTATTACTAATGTTGTTCTTATGGCTGACTTACCTGTCGCCATTTCTTCTTTTAATTTTATAACCTCTTGACGGTTTTCTTTAACCTCAACCTTAACCTCATCTAAAGTTTTTTGTAAATGTATTAATTGTTTTTCCCAATCAGACATCTGTACTCTCCACATTTATTTTATTAACACAATATAAAAACATTGAAACGTGCATGTTTTTTAAATCTTGATCTATTTCATCTACTAAAATATTTCTTTTTAACAAACATTCTTCTTTAGTTTTAAAATTATAAGGAATGTGTGCATTAGCAAAACATACTGGCGGTAAATCGCTTAATTGTAAAAAACAAATTGTAGCAATAATATTAAACATTATCCACCTAAGGGAGAAGAATTTTCCTGTTTAATTTCTTCAATTAAAATAGTTTGTAGTTCATTTTCTTTTTGAACAATAGTAACCAGCTTATTAATTTCATTAATAAGATCTCTCATTTTACCAAACTCTTTATATATTTCAGCATTAGCATCGCTTACTTTTTGCATTATTTCTTTATCAACAGATGCAAGTTTTTCATCACCTTTTATTGAATCAGCTTTAGCTGTTAAAATATCTGTACTAATAGTATCTAAACTATCGTTATCTCTAGCCATCCATTCATCTTCTAATGCAGACATGCGGTCTAATATCTGAACCTCTAATGTAGAAATTTTGTCATTAATAGGTCCAAGATCTACTGTTTCATTAATAACAAATTCTTTGTTTTCAATACCATCAAGACGTGTATTAAACTCACCCCATGCATAAAAGCCACCACCAATAGCGCCTATAACTCCTATTATAGATGCATAGCTTGTTAATTTATCTATCATAATAATCCTTTAAGTTTTTTTAAATCAATCATAATTTTTAGTTTTTCTACTTTAAGATCATAAAGTTTTTGGTTTCGTTGACCAATGGGGTCACTGTTAATGTAGTTATCTAATGTAACGCCAATATAAATATCTTTATAATAAGTACCTAAGTCAGTTTGTATGAATAAAGCATCATCAACATTTTGATAAATGTTTTGCGGTTTATAAAAATTATCAGATTTATAAACATCTAAAGCGTTAGAGTTAGAGAATAAAGTTATCTCAGCTACTTTAACCTCTATCTTATCGTTAATATCTATTTTAATATCTTTGTTAACAACCTCTATTTCATTACTTTCTATTTCTTCAACCTCATCTATTTTTTCTACAGTTTCAATTTCTTCTTTTTCTATTTCTTCAATTTCTTCTGCTTCTTCTATAGTTTCAGTTTCTTCTTCTAATACCTCGGCGGTTTCGGTTTCTTCTTCTGGTGCATTTATTATCTCCTCTGTTTCTTCAACAATTTCTATTTCAGTTTCTTCTTCTATTTCAATTGCTTCTTCTTCAACAACCTCAACATCTTCAATTTCTTCAATTTCATTAAATTCTTCTATCTCAGCTTCCGCTATAATTTCTTCAAATTCTTCAAAGTCTATTTCTTCAAAGTCTGTAAAATCAATTTCTTCTAAATCTTCAAAAGCTAGATCTTCAAATTCTTCTAATGCAATTTCTCCAAAATCAAATTCTTCAAAATCATCTATAAGATCTGTTAAAATAATTGTTTCTTCAAAGTTTAAACTTTCTAATTCTACTAAAGCTTCATCAAAAGTAATTTCTTCAAAGTCCCATATTATTTCATCAAGAATAATATTATCAACAAAATCATCATTAATAACAATATCGTTTAAATCATCTTGTATTTCATCACTTAAAATAATAGGATTATAAGTCATCGTTAAAGATGCACCTAATAAATTTGGTCCCTGTATAGATTGATTTGTATAATTACTATCTGTTCCTGACCATGACCAATCTACTTTATTAGAATTAGGTCCATTAAATATTATTGTATCGTTGTATTGACCACAATTATTTGATCTACCATCAGATCCAGAATATGTTGGATAACCATTACAATTTCCTTGAAAACCATCAAGATTAGTTCTTGTTTGTGTGTTGGTACTTAATACAGTTCCATTAACATCTTTTAATTTTATTATTGTAGTATGAGAGTCGTTACTGCCACCTTTAGACTCACAATTACCTTGGGTGCTTTCACAATTAGCAACATCAACGTAGCTATTTAATGTAATTCCATTATCTAACATTGGCTGGGTAATAGAGTTGCTAGTTAAACCAATATCATTAACACTTACTGTAGCTGTTCCTGTTACCTCAAAATCTCCGCCTACATCATACTTATAACCACAGTTAGATTGTCCTGTTGGGCAAGTAATAGTAAAACCATTAACTGTTGAGCCATTAGAAACATAACCACTACTACCATCATTAATTAAATCAGTAGAATTAGAGTTCCAATCTAGTCCGTCACCAGCATTAGGTAATAAATTTCCAGTAGTTTCTGCATAAGCAAAGCTAGTTATGACGGTCAGGTATAATAATATTATCAAACGGGTCATTATCAGCTTTCTCTTTTAAAATTTGTAAATCTATTTTAGCTTTATATTCAGATCTTTTTTTCCATTCTTTATAATCAGGTCTAAGTTCAGGATAAGTTTCCCATGAACTTTTTGCATCTTCTCCTATTTTTCCTTGATGAGGACAAAAAGTATTTGCTTCAGCCATAGCCATAAACACTTCTTTTTTTTGACATAACAAGGTTATAGAAGCTACTTTCATACCAAAGTCATGAAGAACTTTAGCATATTTAATGCGAACACAATCTTCATCAATCACATGTTTTCCCCCTGATACTCCTACTAATGAAGAAGAAACAGATCCAGAAATACCCATTGAACAAACGTCCTGACTCATACTTGAATAAGATGGTGAGTTAGCAGTATTAACTGGTATTTGAGAAGCTGTGGAGGAATTGGTTGTTGTGGATGTAGTAGTGTTTGTTTGACCGCCATCATAGGTGTTGTTGGTAGTCATATTTCCATCGATTATCGTATTGGACCCCGTTTCATTACTTTGGGTATTGTTAGATAAAACAGGTTTCGCGTAAATTGATATAATAATTATTAGAGTTAAGGTTAGTAAATTCGTTAAAAAAAATTTCATTAGTTATTGTTTTTATTTTTTCCATTTCTCTTTTGATTCTAAAGTCCATTTTTTTAATTGTTCTTTTGTAACTTTTTTATCAACAAGAACTGCGCCTTCTGGTATTTCGTTATATAATTTTATAACTTTGCCATCTTTTATTTCAACAATAGCTTCTCCACAAAAAGCATCTTTCTTAAATTCTGTATTTCTGGCAAGTAATCTTTTTTCTTTTAAACATTCAGATATAGAAGCCATTGGAATATATTGTGTTAATCTATCTTCGGTATCATTCATGTTTCCAAATAAAAACATGACGATAATACTAATTACCTCCATTTGCTCTTACCTTGTCTTTTAATTGTTCTACATCTTTTTGAAGTTTTGATACTTGTGTTTTTATAAAATCAATATTTATGTTTAACGATTCAATGGTTTCTATTTCTTTTGCCATATCTTCATTTTGACCTGCTAGCCATTCGCTCAACATATACAATTCCTGATTTACAGGGGTCTGTTCAGCTTTTTTTAACAAGTCAGCTTCCATTAATTGTCTTGCTGTTTCTAATTGGGTAAGTCTAGTTGTTAAATCACTATAAGCAAATATTCCAATTCCTACAGCTATTATCAATGCAATAAGATTTCGCATTGGCATACTGATAGCTGTATTGTCTGATAATTTCATTTAGGCTCCACATGACTCGCAACCATCATCACAAGTACACTTGTCTTTATCGCAACCACAAACAGGACAATTAGGATTAACCATGTTTACTATCCCAAGCATCTTGCATAGCTTTTAATCCATCATTACATTCTTTTTCTGTTGGTTTAGAACCA
>CAZQBE010000063.1:0-10075 GCA_964591595.1 uncultured Flavobacteriaceae bacterium | reverse complement strand
TTAGCCGTCTAGAACAGGAAGTTTACGGCAAAGACGACATGAAAAATGGTCGAAGGTCACGTGTCTTGGGCTTTCTAAATACAACAGGAAGAAAACAAAACGCAAACCCAAATGGTAAAAATCCCGGTGACATTTTCAACATAAACACAAAACCATTTCCGAAGGCACATTTCGCCACGTTCCCACCAGCTTTGCCTGAAAAGATACTAAAATGCTCGTGTCCAAAACAAGTTTGCAATAAATGTGGAAAGCCGAGAGAACCGATAACAAAATCAAATAATCCCAGCAAACAAGACGCAGATTACAATAATACGTTAAACTACAACAATAAAATGAATCAAACTACATCTAACCCACAATCGTCAAAATCGTTACATAGGCAAAAAGGAGGAGTTTACAACACATCTGTCACAATCGGCTATACAGATTGTGGTTGTAATGCAGGATTTAAGGCAGGAATAGCTCTCGATCCATTCTTCGGAGCTGGAACAGTTGGACTCGTTGCAGAGGAATTAGGGCTAGACTGGGTAGGAATAGAATTAAAGGAAGAATACACTAAAATTGCACGTGAAAGATTAGAACCATATACCAAAATTACGAGGTTAGACAAAATATGAATAAAAGGCAAGAAATGATACAAATCCTTCAGGCAATAATAGACAAATATAAAGACGAAGATCCTGTAAAAGTTCTATCAATAGAACTACTAGCAAAACTCGAAGGCGACGAAAATGAGTGACGTTGACGACTTCCACGAAAGAAGCTGGTTGACCACGCCAAATGGTGACAAAATAACAATAAACATACTAGAAATCATCAGTAATAGTAAAAAAGCCCTCGAAGAAGGAAGGCATCTTGACGTGCTTATGGCACTCGAAACGCTAGAAGCACTTATAAAAACAAACCGACATACTAAATTTGGAATATGACTACCAATAATGAATGGTTTATCAAGTGGGCTAAAAAGAAGGGAATACCACAAGATCAAATCGATGAGATCGTGGAAAGAAATAACAAAATGGAAGAACTAGGCTACGACGCAATAACTACCGTAGAGGAAATAAAACCCCCACTAAGAACAAGCCGTGACCTAGAAATGTATCAAATGTTCGGTAATCCTACTAAAAGAAAGAATACCCCCTCGCACTCCCCCAAGAAAGAAAAGGCAGATAGCCATGACGATTAGATCGATAGAAGAAAGACTCGAATGGTGGGAATCGGAAAAAGAAAGAAAGAAAGTCGCCAAAGAAAGAAAGAAAAAGGTGATATAAGATAGCTCGATATTGCTCAAAATGTGGTAAGAAACTAAAAGGAAAAGACCGTAAATACAAACATAGTTATCACCTAGAAGTATGTCAAAACTGCCTAAGAACACATTATAACACGTTAAATCAATACTAATATGCAATAAAGAACAACGTTAAACATGGTATCATACCGTGCATACTCTGGTGCAATAGACCGACTACTAGGAACAGATACTTGTTCAATTTGTGGGCATAAAGCAACTTGGTTAGATTGTGACTGCGTTTGTCACGAAGAAGAACAAGCCATAAATGAATACCAAAATAACGTCGAAAATTAGGGTTTTTTAGGCGTAATTGACTAAATTGGTCTTTTTTTGTTAAAAACGTTCAAAAAATGTTTAAACGTTAGTTTTTTGTGCGTAAATTAGGCAGCGAAAATGGAAGAAAATGGAAATTTTGACGCAAACCCTCACAACGAGGATTCGTTAGGCGAAATCACGTCAACCGAAGAATCGTTAGCCGAAGATTCGTCAACCGATCAGCTCGAAGGAAAACGTGGAAGAAAATCTCTCGTGCAAACAAATCGTAGAAAAGCCCTCGTGCAAGAACTTATGCTTAAAGGAGTCAAGCCGTTAGAGATCGCAAATCTTGGCGTGGCAAATTATAAAACCGTACTAAAGGATATAAAGGAAATACAGTCCTCGTGGCTAGAGCTCGATCCTGAATGGTTTCACCGTGCTCGTTTAGCACGTATAAAATCAGAACAAATGTACGAATCGCAACTAAAACGTCTATTTGCATACCTAGAGAACGAGGATTTATCGTATAAGGAAAAACTATACGTAGAAGGACTCGTGCAAAACGTTATCACGAAACTCGAAGAAAAATCGGCTAAACTTGATCCTGAACAATACTTAAACCAACGTATAAAGGAGCGTCTAGACATTGAGCGAAAACGAGTGGAAGAAACTAATTGACGCACACATAGACGCAGCGTACCCACGTTCAGCGTTTAAGTACGATAAGAATAATATCTCGTTACCTGATATACCTGACGACATCGTAGAATGGATGGATATAGCACGACCTCTCGTAGATGGACAAACTCGTGACCTTCGTGTCGCACCGTTCTGGCAGGATATATACGAAGATGATTTTTGGGACGTAATGGTTGTCGCGGGACGTCAGGTGTTTAAAACAACGTATTGTACCGATATGCTCGCATATTCGGCAACCGTGAAAAGTAATAGTGAAGTGTGCTACGTGACTCACGATGAAACAGCGTTATCGGCATTTAGTAATCAACGTATGAGAGTAGGCACGTTTCTCGAAAACGAGATACTAAAGCTCTTTCCTAAAGCAAGTGCCACGATGGGATCAGTAGGGGAAATACCGTTAAAAAATAATAGTACAATATACATGACAACCGATCAACACGGCTATAAACACATAGAAGGAAAATCGTTATCGTGCTGTGTATTAGACGAAGCACAGTATCAAGACGTAGAATACCTCGCTAAGCTAGAACAAACATTACGTGTCCATAAGGGGAAATTACGTGTCTTAGGTATCGGAGGGGAAGCAGGTTCTGCGTATGAACGTATGTGGAATCGTACCGATCAACGTGAATGGCACTATAAGCATAAAGACTGGCGTGATCGCTTAAAGTTTGACGAGGAAGGACTAATCGTTGACTCGTACCTCGAAGATGCTCTCGAAGGAAAGTGGGTTAAGACTCGTGGCGACAACAAAGACTTTCACGGCTACCATATACCTCAAGACATATCGGCTCTCGTGCCGTTAACAATTCACGAAGCCGTTCATAAATACCGTATGGCAGCCAAATTCTCTATAGAAAGTCAGGAACACGAATATCCGAGCTCTATATTTACCACTCACGTATTAGGGCAATTTCATCGTGCAACAAGAAGACCTGTTACTCGTGAAACCGTGCTTTCGTGCATGACGCCTTACAAATCGCTTTCGTTATTAAAGCCTGAAGAAGCCGTTGAACTAAAAACCACTATGGAAAGAACGCAAAATGCCGTTATTTCGTTAGGCGTGGACTTTGGTAGTGGTCCAGCGAACTCGGCAACCGTCATATCGATCCTAATGCACTATCCTAAAGTAAACAGATACCAAGTCCTACACATAGAGAAACGACCACAAGAAAACCAACTCGACCAAGCACGTTATATCACAAATTTGTTCAAGGCTTACAAATGTGACGTTGGAGTAGGGGATTTAGGTTATGGTGCAATACAAGTAAAGACAATACAAGACGGTGGTGCAGATCGTCTAACAGGCGAATTGTTTACAGGAGTAGGTGCAGATAACTTTATGGGTTGTAGAACTATTGCTAGTGATTCGAAACCGTTCCAATTCCATGACAGTCGTTCCGACGAACATGGTGATGAGGTTGGCAAACTTAGTATTGACAAGACGGCTTCAATTCAAGAGTTTATAGATATGTTAGAAAGAAGAATACCACACCCTATGTTTAAAAATGACGCAAACAAAACAGCAACGCAGTTAATTATACCTTATAACGAGGAATTTGACGTGGAATGGTTAGTAAACGACTTTACGGCAATTACACGTAAGGACTTGGCTAAAATTGAAGACGTGGATATTACAGATCCACGACAAAGACCACGAAAGGAGTTTAACCACCCACGTGACTCGGTTATGAGTATTATTTATGCAGTTCAGGCAATAAAGAATAAAGACCGACAGGCTTGGTCGTGGATTAGTGCGTAATATTACAAAGCCTTGTAAGTTATGTAGAAAAGAAAGAGTGACGGTATTACACGGACTTTGTGTCGATTGTTATAAGCGTGAATACTTATAACGTAAAACAATGTTTGTTTATTAGTGAGGGAGTCAGAGCCTATACACATTCGTCGTGCGTTGGATAGCCTTCGTTTCGAAGGTGAAATAAAGTTTTGCACGTTACACGTGCAAACCATAAAACAACGTTCACAAAAAACTTAAAAAGTCGCCTTCGGCGACGATATTTTTTTTTATACTTATTAGGTATGTTTAAGCCGAAATTATATAATGTTTGAAATGTTAGATAACGGTGTAGGAACTGTTATTTTAATTGCCGAGATTATTGCAGCAATTACGGCTATTGCGATTGTGGGCAGAAAATTTGCTGGATGGCTTACGTTAAACAAGGAAGAAATTTTAAAGGAGGTAAGGGAAAACCACGAGTGTACGAGAAAACTTGAAAACCGTACCGAGAACTTGGAAAAAATTGCCGAGATAAACAACCAAAGAATTCAGGATTTAAAGGAATCGTTTATTGAACACAAAGATACCTCAAACCAATACTTCGGAAAAATAGATGAGCATACACGACCAAAATGATCTTCAAAAAATACCCTCAATTATACGCAATCGTTATTCCGATAATTGCCGTACCCATATTATTATCAATTACATTCCTAGTAATGAACGTAGAGGTAAGGCTAAATGTCTAGGGGTTATCGTTGTTTTCAGTGTGGTTGTGACACATCTGACGAGAAAACGCCAGATTGTGGGTGTAAATGCCATGGGTAAGCGTAAAAGAATGAGGTTAGCCGATAAGGATAAAGAAAGATTAGGCATAAAATTTGACGTTCCAATTCCCAAAGCGATCCAAAAAGCTGATTTGACCATAAAAAAAGCTGGATTAGTCAAAAAAACATCGATCTGGTCAAGGTTTAAAAACTTATTTGGGTTTTAAACGGCTTAGATATATGTCTTACGACGTAAAATTGAACGTAGATGATTACCAGAACATTATTCGTTGGTTCGAACTAGCGTTTGCTAAAACCAATAACCAAACAGGTAAGGACAAAAACACATTTACCAAACTTAGTGCTATGGCTATGTCGTTTACTGAAGATTTAAAAGAAGATGAAGAAATGAAGGGGGATTCATAATGGATTGGTATGGTTGGTTTTGGGTTATATTACTAGTATCGATTGTATTTGCCGTAATAATTATACCTCACGTTTATGCCGTCGATAAAATGGAAACTATGGGCGTTTATCATAAAGACAATCCGATAACGTGTATAATGTTGCCGTCATCTGAACTCGAAGAAAGGTTCTATACCGACATCTTAAACATATCCATAGAAGTCGTATGGCAATGGCAGAATTCGATGTACGTATATACTAAGGAGTTACCACATAACAATCCGAATGGTTGGAATTTACCAATCAAGTCAATAGTGTACGAAAAACATTTCGATAAAAGCGTACTAGATTTTCCTGATTGTAATATTTTCTTAGAGTTTGCTAAACATAATCACGGTCAACATATAGACAATCACGGAGCGTTAGGTTTTACACAAATGGATTTTTCAAAGTCTAGACATCAATGGGCTTTTATTATGACGTACCTTGAAGCTACGAAAACAGATACGTCTATTTCACTTTGTATTGGTTGCGAAGAAAATAAACTACCTAGTGCAAACTTAAATTCGGAATTAGAATTAGTTCCTTTAGATAACGCTACAATATACAGAATACTAAGTCACGAATATGGTCACGCATTAGGGATTGGTCACTATATCGAAGATAGGAATAGAGAAAATAACGTTCCTAGTTTAATGTACCCAGTTATGAATCCGTTTGGTAACAATGGATTTGATATGATACCTGTTGCAGATTTAGAAACACTTCGTCAAATTTACGGAAATGACGGTTTTGGTGGATTTGAGGGAACTACACCACGTTCATTTGACATATCGGAACTTATTATAGGAATGGTTGACGTGTTAAACTTTATGGAGCAATCTGACAATGGCTAGAGTACAATCTGTCTTTCAAGAGAATCGTTTTCAGCAAGGCGTATTCCAAGACGAATGGGGAAAGAATGTATTTCAACGTAACGTATTTCAAGACAACGCATTTGACGTAGAAACTTTCATACTTCGTATAATTAATGAAGGTCTTACAATAGCAGGCACTAGATTAGACGTATTATACAAGAATCTTAAGAAATTTATCAACGAAGGAATTGATATTTCACACGTAACAGGTTATTTACGTGGTAGAATACAACGTATTTCCGAAACTATTAAACTAGGTATAGATGAAATATTCCAAAACAACGTTTTCCAGCAAAATTCGTTCCAAGTTTCAAACGAAGCCGTGAAAATACTCGGAATGGTCAAGAAAATCAACGAATCTATCTTAGTTTCAGGCATAAGAAAGGCAAAAGTCGGAATAAGAGTATTTGTAAATGAAACGGTAGAATTTGCCGAATCTATACTGCGTAGCCGTAAATTAGCGAGATTAATTAACGAAGGAATTGATATTTCAGGAGTAAAACGAACAGCAATAGGTATTGTAAAGTTAATTTCTGAAACCATAGACATTTCAACTGGCTACGTCAAGACAATGATAAGACGTATCAATGAAACCGTAGAAATATCAGGCGTTAGAAATAGACTTAGAAGTTTAGTTCGTCTAATTAACGAAGGTGTTGACGTAACACATAGTTATGCTCAAGCTATGGGTGATTTATTCCGTATCGTAAACGAATCTATTTCAATTTCAGGTGTAAGATTAAGATCAATAGATATTGTCAAGTTGATAACAGAAGGAATCGACATCGTGACATCTAGTAGGCACATCATTGGTTTGTTTAGAAGAATCAACGAAACCGTCAACGTCTTAAAAGATACTGCAAGATCGTTCCAAACAAACGTGTTCCAAAACAATCTATTCCAAGTATCACATCCAAGAAAGGAATCAGATTATGTTCGTGGAAGATTAGTTTGGAAGAACGAAACAATTACTATTTCAGGTGTTAGAAAGAGATTAAGAAACCTAGTAAGGTTGATAACTGAAACAACAGAAATATCTGAAGTCACATCAAGACCGTTGAAACTTTATAGATACTTGAACGAATCGATAGATATTTCATACGTGGAATATTATATCAGAGGATTATACAAGAGGTTTAATGAGGGCGTTGATATTACTGACGGCATACTACGTTCACGTAAACTTGCTAGACTCATCAACGAAGGAATCGACATTACTCCTGTCAAAAAGAGATTAAGATTATTGGTTAGACTTGTCACCGAAACTGTCGGCATAACAGAAGTTATACTTAGACACGTTCCAAGAATTATAAATGAAACCGTCGGAATTAGTGAACCAATACTACGTGCAAGAAAATTAGTAAGATTACTTCAAGAAGCTATTTCGATCAGTGGTGTAAGAGATCCATTCATATTCGTAGAAAGAATACTATCTCTAACTAGTAAGGTCATTTCAAACATGGCACTAACGTCAAAAACCCTCACAACATTCTCAAAGATCTCGAAGATAATAAAAAACTTATATTTCAATTCGAAGATATAGTTTTATGGCATCAATAGTAGCTGGGGAATCAACCGTTGCAAAAGACAGCGAGTGCGTAAAATGTGGTCATCAAGTTACAGAACATGATGATTTTGCAAAATGTAATCTTTGTGAATGTTCACTAGAAAAGGCTTAAAACTTAGGCATAAATATACTTAATTAGTATGGCAAACGAAGACGCAATCGTTAGAATTGGGAATGTAGGTACAATCGTAGAGGTAACTATGCAAGAATTAGTAGGATCTACATTAGGAGCATTAAATTTATCAACAACAAATTCACAACAAGTAGAGTTTAAAAGACCTGACGGTTCACAACATATCGTGACAGGTGCAGTAAAAAATTCGCCCGGATCTGATGGAATTATTCGTTATACAGATACAGCAGGAGCAGTTTTTAATCATAATGACGCAATCAAAGGAGCGTGGGAAGCACGTGGAGTCGTCGGTTATAGTAACGGCAACACTTTTAAAGGAAGTTGGAGTGGCTTTTTAGTAGGTGAGTAAACATGGCAAAGAAATCAATTAACGAACAAATATTTGACTTGAAAAAAGACATCAACGCCATGTTAATAGAAAACCAAAAAGACACGATGACTATTGAACGTCACGTTAGAATTATGTACGCACCAGCTAGACAACCAGTTGAAAATATGCAAAATTCTCTTGACGAAATCGATAAGATTCATAAATCCATTCCGAAAAAACAAAAACAACTTCGTAAAGCGTTAGATCAGTTGTATCTTCTATACACGCAAAGTCCAACGCTGGAAATAGCTGAAGTGAGAAAGTAGGATGCCAGAACTTTTCCAATCTTTTAATTCGTTTTTAAACATTATTCTTCGTAAGAAAAATGCCGTCGTAGTTGGTCCACATAAACAACTCGTTGGTGAATTTCCTGAAGACGTAACATTCCAGCGTTATTACGAATATTATCATGGTTGGGATCAAATAAAACGTTCAATCGATACAGAACACCAAAAATTTATGGGTTCAGGTATTAAGATTACCTCAAAGAATGAAAAGTTTGATAAATTCATCAAAGAATGGTGGGAAATATCTAACGCAGAAAAAAAATTCAGTGATTTCTTTTTATCGTCATTTATTACAGGAAACGGAATTATGGAACGTCAATATACCGAAGATGGAAAGATCGGAAACATTGAACATATTCCTATGACAACAATCTTCAAAATATTCAGGGATTCGTGGGGAAACGAGATAAAACTACAACAAATCGTTGATGGTGTTTTCATGGATTTAGATCCAAAGTATTACATACATTGGACAATAAACAATCCTGATCGTCAAGCATTTGGTAAATCAGAATTTCATACTTTGGCAGCACCACGTAGAATCACGCAGAAGGTAGATCCAACTTCAGGTCAAGCAATAAATCCTGATAGGACTATGACTTCGTTATTAGACGCCCAAGCAAAATTACAAAATGCCGAAGTAGAGATAAAAGATAAAATGGCTAAACCACGTATATTTGCGTCATTTCCGGGAATGCCACAAGATCAGTTGGCAAAACTCGAAGGTGAACTTAGTGATCCAAATACGGACAAATTCATTTGGGCATTTAACAAAGAAGCTTCGATGACAGAAGCAAATATTCAAGGTCAAACTAAATTCGATAAATATGGTGAAAACGTAGATCAGCATATAGACTTGGGAACTGGGTTTGGTTCTAAAGTCGTCACAAATCCGGGATCGTTTGGTTATGCTAGTACACAAACAACAATAGATGTTTTAGATCAACGTATGATGTCATTACAGGCAACTGCTTCAGAAATGATAAAAGATTCATTATTAAGACCGTTGGCAGAATCATGGGGATTCAAAGACTTTGATGATTATGACGTAGAGATTATGTTCGTTCCAACTGTTAGACGACTCACAATGGAAGAAGTAATTCAACTACCTGACATAGCAGTATCGCCAGAAGAAAAACGTTCCTTGTTAAAGGATTTACAAATACCTCTAGATGACGACACGTTTGCCAAATTCGAAAAGAAAATGCAGGCGATGCAACAACAAACACCTGAAATGCCAAAGGAGTCTAGTATTCCTGACGATATTATTGACCATTTTCCACGACCTGAAGCCGAAGATCAAATTCCTAGACCGATTAGAAATAACGTATCAAAAGATTACGAGTCGGCAGAATTAGTAGAAGCTGTATTATCAAACCCTTCTAGATTCGATGATTATGTAGATAAATTAGTAGAACGAAAAATTCAAGAACGTTTGGAATCACCTCCAAATCGTGATCCTGACTATGGTAAAGAAGATCCAACCGATCTATATTCGATTAGACCTGAACAAGGTTTACCAAGCGTGACTGACTCGGAAATTTCACAACGTATAACTGGTAAAAAACAGAAAAAAACAGTCGCACAACCATACACACCAGCAAACACGATAAAACCTGACGGTGATAACAGTGTAAAATATAATC
>CAZQBE010000062.1:1067-10094 GCA_964591595.1 uncultured Flavobacteriaceae bacterium | reverse complement strand
TTAACGAAATATTAGTTAGAGATGTAACTTTACCACCAACAATTAAAGATGCCATTGAGCGTAAATTAAAGCAAGAACAAGAAAGTTTGGAATATGAGTTCAGACTGGTA
Organism: uncultured Flavobacteriaceae bacterium; assembly: GCA_964591595.1. Taxonomy (GTDB): domain Bacteria; phylum Bacteroidota; class Bacteroidia; order Flavobacteriales; family Flavobacteriaceae; genus JAADHG01. The sequence goes on along the minus strand of CAZQBE010000062.1, from coordinate 9,984 downwards.
ACTGCTGATAAAGAAGCTCAAAAACAACGCATTGAAGCGCAAGGTAAAGCAGATGCAAATCGCATATTAAGTGCATCACTTACAGACAAAATTCTTCAAGACAAAGGTATTGAAGCAACGCTTAAACTAGCGCAATCACCTAATAGTAAGGTGGTCGTCATAGGCTCTGGTAAAGATGGCATGCCAATAATTTTAGGAAATAATTAAAACAAAATAAATTCATATTAGCTTCTCTAAGCCTTGGTCTCATCTATCAAGGCTTTATTTTTATATGTAAAAATGTTTAACAAACGCTATTATTACCTTATTAGAGTTCAATATTTAGGCTATCGTTTTCATGGTTGGCAAAAACAACCTCAATTGAAAACGGTGCAATTAATGATTGAAAGAACTTTAAAATTTATTCTAGAAAACCAATCATTTAAGATTCTTGCAGCAGGTCGTACAGATGCCATGGTTTCAGCACAAAATGCTGCTTTCGAGCTATTTTTAGATGATAACCCTCTTGCTAATTTAGAAGAATTTCTTGCACTATTCAATCATAATTTACCTCAGGATATTAGAGCACTAACCATAAAAGAGGTAGATGAAAATTTTAATATTATTAAACATTCTAAGGTTAAAGAATACCTCTATCTTTTTGCTGATGGCAGTAAATTTCATCCATTTTGTGCACCTATTATGACAACTATTCTTGAAGAATTAGATATCGAGGTTATGAAAGAAGGTGCAAAACTATTTCAAGGTAAGCATAACTTTAAAACCTATTGTTATAAACCCACTAGCTATGGCACATACAATAGAGAAATTACAAATTGTGATCTTGTTGAAAATACTGAAATTACCGCGAGTTTCTTTCCAGAATGCTCATATCTACTTCGTGTAAAAGGCAAAGGCTTTGGGAGAAATCAAATACGCTTAATGATGGGTGCTCTAATAAAATTAGGTCGTGGCGAAATTTCTCTGGATTATATACGACAAAGCCTGAAACCAGAAAGTACAGAAGTTATGGACTATATTGCGCCAGCTTCTGGACTAATTCTTAACAAAATTGAGTTTGATTAACCTAATCAGTTTTGTATTTTTCAATAAAATAATTTAATATGATTACAACAATTCCTAAAAGCGCTTTAGATTTTTTTAAAAAGCTTCAAAAAAACAATAATAGAGATTGGTTTAACGATAATAAACCCGAGTATAAAAAGATTGAAACTGAAGTAAAAGCATTTTATAATGAACTATACAATGCAATAAATAGTCATGATAATGTTGACAAGTTAAAAGTTTTCAGAATTTATCGAGACGTGCGTTTTTCAAAAGATAAAACACCATATAAAACACATTTTGGAGGTTCTGTACACCGAAAAAAGCCAGAATTACGAGGTGGTTATTATTTACATATTGCACCTAATAATGAAAGCTTTATTGCAACTGGTTTCTGGGAACCCAACAAAGAAGATTTACTTCGCATTCGTAAAGAGTTTGAGATGGATGCTGATGAAATTCGTCAAATTATGAATAACAAAACATTCAAATCGGTTTGGGGTAATCTTGTTGGAGATGAAGTAAAAACTGCTCCTAAAGGGTTTAATAAAGACGATAAGAATATCGACTTGATTAAAAAGAAACAGTTTATTTTTACCAAGAAATTTACAGATAAAGAAGTAACATCATCTGATTTTTTAGGGATAGTAGACGATGCCTTTAAAACAATTCGCCCATATTTTGATTATATGAGTGATGTGCTTACAACCAATCTTAATGGAGAATCAATGCTTTAGACCGCTCTTGCAAGATTTTTAGAGTCAGTTATAACTTGAACATTATCAATAATACTTTCTTTTACAATAGTCATCATACGCTTGTTTAACGCTGATGAATTGTTAATGTAAAGTTTGTATTCCTCTAGTGTAAATAGCCCTATAACCATCCCTTTAATACCATTTCTAAATTTCATGTCTTTATGAATAGCATTACCTATATAGTCAATACGCTTTTCGACAGATAAATCATAAAACACATTTTTATGTTTTACAATGTAATTTTTAAACACTTCTATAAATAAATCACTTTGTAATTTAATTATTGGTCTTAAAACTAAGTTTTGAAAGCGTTCATCAGAACTCATTCCATCATTTATAGAAGTTGTCATAAAATCAGGGCGAATTCTCTTTAAGTCAAGGTTTCTAGTATTCATGATAAGTAAGATTTGTATTCTAAATTTAGATATTTAGGGCACTACAAATCTTATAATTGTTTATTCTTGTTAACGATGTTATTAACAATAAAAAAAGCCAATCAGTGTAGATTGGCTTTTCAGATTTAATCTTCAAGAAACTCTTCAAAAGTCTTAATCGTAAAATCTTTTAACCGTGATTTCTTTTTGAGCTTGTTAAAATCTATTTTTGCTTTTTTAAAACGATCTAAAATAACTGATAAATTATCAAGCTCAGCATTAGAAGGTTTATCATAACTACTTGCAATTTTACTATACAAGTCTGCCATTAACTCACGTAACTGTGGTTCAGCTGAACTCACATAGTTGTCACCAGTCGTTATAACTAATGTTTCCTTTAGAGTGTTTAGTGAAGCTGCTAATTTTTTGTTTTTTCCTTTCAATTCTTCCAAAATAGCGTCAAGCTCATATACCGTATACGCTAACTCTTGGGTCATGTTGTACATTTTCATTGTGGTATTGTACTTAAGTTCTCTATCTGGACTTGATAAACCAGCATGCTTATCATAAATCACTTCAAAAGGATGTTCAAATGTTTCTTTCCCTTTAGTTAATACAGCTTTATATGTACCAGCTTTAACTCTTGGAGAAGTGAATCCTCCAAAACTAAAGGTTTTCCCCTTGGCAACTTTGGGTTGCTTAATTGTAAAATTCCAATTCACAATATTAATCCCTTTAGATTTACCTGGACCTAGAGAAACTATTTTATGGCCTTCCATATCCTGAATCTCTAAAGTCATCTTTCCAAATGTGTGCCGCTTTGGCAGTAAATATTTTATTTGTGCTAATCTGGAAGGGTTACGTCCTACAAATTGTGTTTCTCCACCAAAGTTTCCAGCAAATCCTCCTTGATCCCTCATAACTGTTGGTTGAGAATTAAAAAAATATACTTTTTCTGATAGCACCTCTGGAGTAATTTCTCGCAGAGGAGAAATGTCATCAATTATTATAACACCGCGCCCATGAGTTCCCATAACTAAATCGTTTGTACGCTTTTGCAAATCAATAAAATGGATAGCTACTGATGGCATATTCTTGGTAAACTTACTCCAACTTTTCCCACCATTTAAAGTAATATAAAGCCCAAATTCTGTACCTAGATATAATAGGTTAGGATTTACATAATCTTCCTGTATATTTCTAACAAAACCAACTACATCATCTGTAATAATATTGGCCCAAGTCTTACCATAGTCGGTGGTTTTATAGGTGTAAGGCGTCATATCGCCAGTAGTATGGCCTTCAAAAACAGCATAAGCTGTTGCTTTATCATGCGCACTAGCCTCGATGTGATATACCCAAGTATTAGCTGGAACACCAGTAACATTTGCTATAGTGTTTGTCCAGGTTTTACCTCCATTAGTGGTTACTTGTACATTACCATCATCCGTTCCTACCCAAATCACGTTATCATCTAATGGAGACTCTGCAATTGTGAAGATTGTGGTATGGTTTTCAGCTCCAGAATTATCCATAGATAATCCTCCAGAATCTTCTTGTTGTTGCTTGCTCTTGTCGTTTGTAGTTAAGTCTGGAGAAATAATAGTCCATGTATCTCCCATATCTTCCGATATATGAAGAAATTGACTTCCCATATAAAAACGATCGGGTTGGTGCACGCTAATTGCCATTGGTGCATTCCAGTTAAATCGCAATTTTGCATATCCTTTTGTTTGTAAAGGCTGTATAGTCTTTATGAGTTTATTTTCAATGTCGTAACGCCATACATTTTCAGCACCTTGCATTTCGGAGTATATGATTTGCTTTGTGGGATGTTTCAATACTCTAAAACCATCGCCACCACCTATAGAGTTCCAATCTCTGGCATTAATACCACCACTTGAGGTAGAAGGACCATACCAAGATCCATTATCCTGAAGCCCTCCATAAATATTATAAGGCTCTTCGTTATCCACACTAATATGATAAAATTGTGATAGTGGTAATCCTTCCACAATTTCCATTGTTGTTCCGCCATTCCAAGAACGATACACACCACCATCTGTACCAACATACATACGGTCAGAATCATTAATGTCAAAAACAATATCATGAATGTCGCTATGCATATTTCCTAAGCCCTTAAATGTTTTTCCACCATCTCTGGAAATAGAACCACTTAACCCACCTTTTACAACCACATCAGGATTTCTAGGATCTACTACAATTCTTGAAAAGTAAAACGGTCTCACCGTAATTCCGAAATCATTGTTAAGTTGTTTCCAACTACCTCCTGCATCGTCACTTCTGTATAATCCTTTTTTAGAATCTTCTTCAGCTTCTATAACTGTGTATAAAATGTTAGAATCTGAAGGTGCTACTGCAATACCTAAGCGTCCTAACTTTCCTTCAGGAAACCCATTATGAATTTTATTCCAGCTTTTACCACCATTTGTCGATTTGTAAAGTGCACTTTTATCTCCACCTGAATTAAACGACCAACCTGTTCTTCTAAATTCCCACATTGATGCATACAATACATTAGGATTGTTAGGATTCATAGCTAAATCTGCACAACCAGTTGTTTGATCGACATATAAAATTTTATTCCAGGTTTTTCCTGCGTCATTAGATTTATAAACACCACGTTCGTCACTATCTGACCAAAGTGCTCCTAAAACTGCAACATAAACTTCATTAGAGTTATTAGGGTTAACAATGATATTTGCAATACGTTCCGATTTATCGAAGCCTAGTTTTTTCCAGTTTGTACCACCATCGGTAGATTTATACAATCCATCTCCAACTGACACACTATTACGTGTCCATGTTTCACCAGTTCCAACATATATAACTTTATCTGGATTATTTGGGTCTATTTCTACTGCACCAATAGATTGGCAATAATCGTCAAAAATGGAATTGAATGTAGTCCCTGCATCATTAGATTTCCAAACACCACCACCAGCAGTTCCTGCGTAAATAATTCTAGGATTTGTAGGGTGTACTTCCAGATCGTTAATTCTTCCACTCATTAAGGCAGGACCAATATGTCGTGCGCTTAGGTCTCCAAACAAATCGTTAGCGTTTATATGCTTGGAATCTTGTGCGTTGGAGTATATAGGTAGTAACCCAATACTTAACGCGATTGTAAAAAATAATTTTTTCATTTTGATTGAATTAGTTGATAATAAATAAAAAATCCCCAATAGAGTTATTGAGGATTTAAAAGATTTAATTTTTTTTATCGTCTGTTGATTCAGTGTCTTTAGGGAACTCAAAAAGACCATCATCAACTTTAGGATTTAGTTCTATTGCAGATATTGTAATTGGAGCTCCGGGTTGCCCTTTAACGCCTTGCGTCATAGCGAATGGAAAATACAACCCATCCACTTCTTGGTAATCACTAAAGGTAATTTCTGAAATCATACCCTTGGCTTGACCAGACTTAATTTCAGTTTGAAGTGCAATTGGCACATAATTTTCGGTATCAAAAAAGTAGAAACTAATATCGTCTTCTTTAACGCCATCTATAGTAACAGGCTCTTTGGTTAATTTAATTTTAAAAGTTTCGGTGCCATCAATGGCTTCCTTACCTAGCAATTCAACTGAATATCCTTTCGCTTTATAATCAATAAAAGCATCTGGAAAATCATTGCTATTCAATTTCATGTTTGCAGTAGTTTCAGCGTCACTTTTTTCAGCTTTCATAGTCATAAAATTATGACCCCAAAGTGTTTCACCATCAAAAACTCCCTGCATTAGCTCTTTACCTTGAAAATTAATTATTGTCAATTGTTTCCCATCTTTAAATTGGTAAATTTCAAGAGGAATTTCCATACCGCCATTGTTAACTTTAGCGGTCATTTTCATGCCTTCAATTTTTTTTAGGTTTTCTAAACCGCCAATATTTTCGAAATAGTTAGCTAATATTTCGTCAACTGTTTGCGCATTAACTTGTGTAGAAAAACTAACAATAAATGCTACGAATACTAATTTTAAAATTTTCATAATTTATTAATGTATGTTATTGTTTTTTAATTTGTCAATAAATTTACTGATTTGTTACACCTGTAGATATGTTTCGTTTAGCATGTGCTAAATAATAGTATTTAACTTCTAGTTTTTTTTGATTATAGTATCTTCTGGTATTCTGAAGATATTTTCATCTATGTCATTATTGAATACTACAGATTTGTATGTGAGTTCTAACCCAACCTGTCCATTAAACTTCTGAATTTGTGAAAAGGCAATATAAACTCCATCAACTTCTTGATAATCACTTAGCAACATTTGTGTCATAGCTCCTTTTCCTTGTCCAGTTTTAATAACTGATTCCATTGCTATAGGTACAAAGTTTTCGGTATCAAAATAATAAGTTTCAACATTCTCTTCTTCCTTTCCATCAACAATGTAGGGTTTCTTTATAAGCTTAATTTTAAAACATTCTGTTCCTTCAAACAACTCTTTCCCAAGCAACTTGATACTATAACCTTTCTCTTTATAATTCATAAAGCCATCTGGCAAATAATCTTTTGCGCTATTTTTAGTATTTATTGATGTTTCTGCATCAAGGGCTTCGGCTTTTTGTGTGTTAAAATTCATCGCCCAAGCACTTTCGCCATCAAAGGCATCAAAAATAAAAGAATTGCCTTGTAAATTTACGTCAACAATCCTTCTTCCATCTTTCATATAAGTTGCAACAAAAGGGTAATCTACAGCTTGTTGTCTACCAATACCAGTAACTTCCATCGCATTAATTTTTGACCACGCTTTCTGACCGCCAATATTTTCGATATAATTTTCAATAATTTCTTCTGCTGTTTGTGCTCTAAGAGTGGACACAAAACAAACTATTAGCCCAAGAGCTAATACCTTTAAAGTTTTCATAATTAGTTAAATTTTTTGATTGATATATGTTTGACTTACAAGTTACATAAAAGTTACATTATTTTAAAAGTTTCTATTTTAAGTTTACATACTCTATTATGTATCTTTACTAAAAATAAGCCTATGAAATTTGGAAATGTTGATAATCCAGAGTGTATTGACTTTATGTTGCCACCAGATCATGTAGGTACTAAGGCAATATTATCTAAGTTTAAAGACGATAATATCCCTGATATTTTTGTGGGTTGTGCCAAGTGGAATAGGGCAGATCTAAAAGGATTTTATCCTAGAGGGACGAAAGATGAACTAGGATACTATTCTCGACAGTTTAATTCTATTGAGCTAAACGCCACATTTTATAGAATTTTCCCAGCAGAACAGTTTGCTACTTGGTACGATAAAACTCCTGATGGGTTCAAATTCTTTCCAAAATTAAACCAAGAAATAAGTCATTGGAAACGGTTAAATGAAGCTAAGGAAGTTGTTGAACATTACTTATATAATGCTTCCAATTTGAAAGAGAAATTAGGCACTATATTTTTGCAAATGCACAGTAATTTTACACCTAAGGACTTTAATCGTGTTGTGACATTTGCTGAATCTTGGCCAAAAGAAACACCACTCGCTATGGAATTTAGACATACCAATTGGTACAATGACAAAGCCGTTGCAAACGAATTATATAGTTTGCTTGAAGACAATAACATCTCTAATGTTATTGTAGATACAGCAGGCAGGCGCGATTTAATACACATGCGCTTAACTAATACTACCGCATTTGTTAGATATGTTGGTGTCAACCATAAAAGTGATTATACTAGATTGGATGATTGGGTAGAGCGGTTAAAAATTTGGAAGGAACTAGGTATTAAGGAAATCGATTTCTTTGTGCATCAAAATATAGAAAAAGAATCTCCTTTACTTTCGGCTTACTTTATTAAAAAATTAAATTCAGAATTAGGATACAATCTAAACATACCTAATGATGATGCTCAAGAAACACTATTATAAAACTATTCTTTAGAGGTTTTACTCCTTGCTTTTTTACACATTTTAAGGCCTCTAATTTATGTGAATATGTATCTTTGACATAAATTAACTACAAGATTAACTCTATATAAATAATACCAGAAAAATGCAAAAACAACTTATTGAATGCGTACCTAATATAAGTGAAGGGCGCGATTTAAATAAAATACAAGACATCGCAAATATTGTAGAAACTGTTGATGGTGTAAAACTGTTAGATATAGACCCAGGAAATGCTACCAATAGAACGGTAATTACCTTTGTTGGCGAGCCCAATCAAGTTGTAGAAGCTGCATTTTTATTAATTAAAAAGGCTTCAGAGCTTATTGATATGAGCAAACATACTGGAGAACATCCTCGCTTTGGTGCTACCGATGTTTGTCCTATGGTTCCTATTTCTGGCATTACTTTAGAAGAAACCACAACTTATGCACATGCATTAGGCAAGCGTGTAGGAGAGGAGCTAAATATTCCAGTCTATCTTTATGAGAAAGCTGCACAAGAAGAGAAACGTATAAACTTAGCTAACTGTAGAGCAGGAGAGTATGAAGGGTTACCAAAAAAATTATCTGACTCTGAATGGAAACCAGATTTTGGACCAAAGGCTTATGATGATAATGTAGCCAAGACAGGTGCTACAGCAATTTCTGCGCGTGATTTTTTAGTGGCGTATAATGTAAATTTAAATACTACTTCTACACGACGCGCTAATGCCATTGCTTTTGATATTCGGGAAGCGGGACGTTTCAAGCGTGAGGGTAATGCAATTACAGGAAAAAAAGTATTGGATGCCAATGGAGAACCTGTTAGAATTCCTGGTAA
>CAZQBE010000062.1:0-1057 GCA_964591595.1 uncultured Flavobacteriaceae bacterium | reverse complement strand
AAAGCCGTTAAAGGCATTGGTTGGTATATTGATGAGTATGGCATTGCTCAAATTTCATATAACCTTACCAATATTAGTATTACCGCTATGCATGAAGCTTTTTATGAAACTTGTAAAGCCGCAGAGAAACGTGGTTTACGCGTTACAGGCTCGGAGCTCATAGGGTTAATTCCCTTAAAGGCTATGTTGGACGCAGGAGATTTTTATTTGAGAAAGCAAGAACGTTCTTTAGGTATTTCGGATGCAGAAAAGATTAAAATTGCTGTAAAATCATTAGGTTTAGACGATTTGAAACCGTTTAATCCCAACGAAAAAATTATAGAATATGTGTTACAAGGAGAAACGAAACAACTCATAGATTTAACATTAACCGATTTTGCTGAAGAAACTGCAGGAGAGTCAATGGCTCCAGGTGGTGGCTCAATTTCAGCATATGTTGGCACTTTAGGTGTTTCATTAGGAACCATGGTAGCAAACCTATCGGCGCATAAAGCCGGTTGGGATGAACGTTGGGAAGAGTTTTCAGAATGGGCAGAAAAAGGACAAGCTTATAAAAATAAATTATTGGCTTTGGTTGATGAAGACACGAATGCATTCAACAAAATTATTGCTGGCTTTAGAATGCCAAAATCTTCGGATGCAGAAAAGGAGGAACGTGCAAAAGCGATTGAAGCTGCAACAATGTATGCTACCGAAGTACCTTTACAAGTTATGGAAACCGCATTTGCATCTATGGAAGTTATGGATGCCATGATCAAAATTGGCTTGCAGAATTCATTATCAGATGCTGGAGTAGGAGCCTTATGTGCACGTACAGCAGTATATGGTGCGTATTTTAATGTGCGAATTAATGCTAAAGATATTAAGGATAGACGTAAAGCCGAAGACCTGTTAAGTAAAGCTAAAACTATTTTTGAAAATACAGTAGCTTTAGAAGCTGCCATTATTGATTATATAAACGGACGAATTTAAACGCTGATACATTATGAGATTTCACACACGAAAATGGGTAAAACCAGAAGATATGAATCCGAATGGCACTTTGTTTGGTGGACGG
>CAZQBE010000061.1:0-10197 GCA_964591595.1 uncultured Flavobacteriaceae bacterium | reverse complement strand
ACTGAAATATTATTGCTCTCCATAGTTTACTTTTTAGTGCATACAACTTGATTATCAAACTGCAAATTCACTTTACTATATTTATTTAGCGATTTGTCTTTCATTGCTTTTTGATAAAAAGCCTTCAAGTTGCTAATTTTTTTGTCTAATTCATATAAATTTCCAATCAAGATTTCAAAATCAAAAACTCTTGTTTTTAATAAAATAGTTCCATCTTGTCTCTGATGGATTTCAACAATATGAGTTTTTAAAAATTTATCGTAATAAATTTTATTAGCAATCTTAAACACATTACCTAAATCATTCTTTTTTATGAATCCTGTAACTAATGGCACTCGTGCTGTGTAATTTGATGATAGAGGCATAAACTTACCTGCATTATCAATATAATATGATGCATTTGTACCAACTCTAGCAATAGGTTTACGCTGTATTACATCTGCTCTAACCTCACCATTAACAGTAAGATATACTTGTGCGGTTTTTATCATTGGATTAGATTTAAGGATCATTTCTAATTCATTCAAATCTAAAATTTCTTTAGGCACATTCGTAACCTCTTCTTCATTTTGTATTAACAATTTATTAACCATTGTTTCAGTTATGAAAAGGTTGTCTTCTCCAATAAAGTTCACCCTAATGTTTTGCACTTTTCTTTCATTATTTCTAATTGAAGAAAACGCAAACAAAAAGCTTACCAATAGTAATAAACCCAGCGTTTTTATGTAATTCCAATTAACTCGCAATACTTAGTTCTTCTTTTATATGTTTAACTTCAATTCCTATATCTCCTGCGCCCAAAGTCATAATAATTTGTGCTTTACTTTTTTTAATTTCAGAAACGATATCTGATTTATTAATTAATTTCTTTTTAGGGTTACTAATTTTACTTAATAACCACTCAGACGTTACACCTTCAATTGGTAATTCTCTTGCTGGATATATTTCTAAAAGCAATACCGCATCAAATTGTGACAAGCTTTTAGCAAACTCATCAATAAAATCCTTCGTTCTACTAAATAAATGTGGTTGAAAAACAGCTAATACTTCTTTTTTTGGATACATTTCTCTAACGGCTTGATGTACAGCATTAATTTCGTTTGGATGATGTGCATAATCATCAATAAAAACTAAATCATCCGTTTTAATGTGATAGGTAAACCGTCGCTTAACACCTTTATAAGACGCTAATGCTCTGGCAAGGCTGTAAGGAGCACAACCAAATTCTACAGCCATTGCAAGCGCTATTAATGCATTCGACAAATTATGTCTACCAGGCAGGTTAAATAATACGTTATAAATATTTTGATTAGGTGTTTTTACATCAAACACATAAGTTCCATTTTCTATTCTAATATTGGTTGCCGTATAATCTGCATCTTCTTCTATAGCATAAGTTATTCCTTTGATTGGCAATCCTTTTTTTACAAATAATTTTCCGTTTGGCTTTAGTCTTTCGGTGAATTTTACGAATGATTTTTGAAGAGAATCAGAATCTCCATAAACATCCAAATGATCAGCATCCATTGAAGTTATGCAAGCATAATCTGACGATAAGGTTAAAAACGAGCGGTCATATTCATCGGCTTCAACAACCGATACTTTATTGCCATGTAAAATCAGATTAGAATTGTAATTTTCAGAAATTCCACCTAAAAAAGCGGTCACCTCAACGTCACATTCTTTTAAAAGATGTCCTAAAATACTCGTCGTTGTTGTTTTTCCATGAGTTCCAGCTACGGCTAAACATATAGTGTTTTCAGTAATAACTCCTAAAACTTGAGAGCGCTTTAAAACCATAAATCCGTTTTCCTTAAAATAAACTAACTCACTTTGAATATTTGGTACAGCAGGCGTATAAACAACAAGTGTATCTTCTATGTTTTTAAATTGGGATGAAACATTTGAAACATTATCATCAAAATGCACATTAATACCCAAACTTTCTAATCCATCGGTAATCTCAGTTTGTGTTTTGTCGTATCCAGCAACATTTTTATTATTAGCAACAAAGTATCTTGCTAAGGCACTCATACCAATGCCGCCAATGCCAATAAAATAAATATTATATATGCTGTTTAAATTCATTTATTTAAAAGTTTTTCAACCTCGTCTGCTATATCTTTAGTTGCATTAACTAAAGCCAATTCTTTAATATTTTTTCCTAATTCTTGTTGCTTTTCCGGTGATTTCACTATTTGTGAAAATTTATTTTCAAAATCTATTTCTAAATCTTCTTCCTTAATCAAAATGGCGCCATTTTTATCAACAATTGCATTAGCATTTTTTGTTTGATGATCTTCAGCCACATTAGGTGACGGAATAAAAATCACAGGTTTTCCAACGATACATAACTCAGAAACAGAACTTGCACCTGCTCTTGAAATTATTACATCAGCTGCAGCATAAGCCATATCCATTTTATTAAGGAATGCGTGTACTTGTACATGCTCTAAATCGCTAAATTTTTTATATGAGTTGTAATACAACTTACCACATTGCCAAATAACTTGGACATTCTGAATTTGAAAAAACTCTAATTTCTCCTCTATAAGCTCATTAATACGTTTTGATCCTAAGCTTCCTCCCAAAACAAGCACTGTTACTTTACTATGCTTGAGATGGAAAAAATCTTTTGCTTCAACAGATTTATTTTCTATGCTTAATAAATCTTGTCGTACTGGATTCCCTGTTTTAATCATCTTTTTTGAAGGAAAAAATCGTTCTAAACCATCATAAGCAACACAAATTCTATCTACTTTCTTCGCCAAAATTTTATTTGTAATTCCTGGATATGAGTTTTGCTCTTGAATTAAACACGGAATCCCTTTTAAAGCTGCCATTTGTAATAATGGACCACTAGCAAAACCTCCTGTACCAATAGCTGCATCTGGCTTAAACTGCTTTAAAATTTTTCGTGATTTAAATAAACTACTTATTAACTTGAAAGGGAAAGATAAATTCTTAGCTGTCAATTTGCGCTGAATGCCTGAAATCCATAACCCTTCAATAGTATAACCAGCCTGTGGTACTTTTTCCATTTCCATTTTATCTTTTGCTCCAACAAACAAAAACTCAGCGTCAGGAAAGCGTGATTTTAATTCATTTGCAATTGAAATTGCAGGATAAATATGCCCTCCTGTTCCTCCTCCAGATAATATGATTTTATAGTTACTCATTTATATTGTTTCACTCAAAATTGCGAGTGGATTATCTTCTAACTCTTCTTGTTCCTTAATTTCTTGCCTCTTAGCGCTTACACTTAAAATAATACCAATAGCTAAACATGTTATCCAAATAGAAGTACCTCCGCTACTTATTAATGGTAAGGTTTGCCCTGTTACTGGAAACAACTCTACGGCAACTGCCATATTTATTAATGCTTGGAATACAATAGGTAAGCCCACTCCAATGACTAATAATTTTCCAAAAATGGTATCTGCCTTTTGAGAGACTATTACTATTCTAAATAACAACCATAAGTATAAAACCATTAAAAACAGTCCTCCTGCAAGTCCATATTCTTCAACAATAATTGCAAAAATAAAGTCTGATGACGATTGAGGTAAAAAATTCTTTTGGACACTTTTTCCTGGCCCTAAACCTTTAATTCCACCTGTAGCAATGGCTATTTTTGCTTTTTCAATTTGGTAATTAGCATCTGTATATTCTTTTTCGTTAGTGAAACTTTCAATTCTACTCACCCAAGTATCAACACGATTTGGCATAACATCAGGAAAAGCTCTTGCTAATAAAATAAACATAGCAAATGCTGCTACACCAGAAATTAATATTAAAACCAAATAACGTATTGGGTATCCTCCTAAAAAAGCTAGCATCATTACCATAGTAAATATTATTGCTGCCGTTGAAAAATTTGCTGGAAGAATAAGAATTAATACAAGAAACACAGGTAGCCACAATGGTAAAATGGTTTCATTAAATGTTACTTGCGTGTCTTTTATTTTTGATAAATAGCGTGCTACATATACCATTAACACCACTGACGCTAGTGTTGATGGTTGAAATGTTAACCCAACAAAAGGCACTCTTATCCAGCGTTTTGCATTTGTTAAACTCTCAGAGGTATCTACTTGAAACATTGTTGCCGCTAATAAGACTAAAACCACAGGTATCATTATCATAGACAGCCCTCTAAAGTACCGATAGGGAACTTTATGCACACCATACATTATTGAAAACCCTAAAAACAAGTGTAAAAAATGCTTCATAAAATAATTGAAGGTATTTCTACCTCCACTAGCATAGGCTAAATTACTTGCGGCACTATATACAGGGAGAAATGAGAATATTGCTAATAATGCAGCAATAGCCCAAATTAATCGATCTCCTTTAATATTGTTAATAATGGTTTTCATATACTTTTATGAAATGCTAAACATACTGCGGCAAACTCATCTCGAGAGTTTAGCATGACAATCCTTTTTATAATTTTCGAACGGCTTCTTTAAACTGGCGCCCTCTATCTACATAGTTTTCGAACAAATCAAAGCTTGCACATGCAGGCGACAATAGTACATTGTCTCCAGCTTCAGCAATCTTATATGCTATTTTAACAGCTTCACTCATGAATTGGGTTTCAATAATAATGTCTACCATATTACTAAAAGCATCCAACAATTTTGCGTTATCAATTCCTAAGCATATAATTGCCTTTACTTTTTCATTAACAAATGGAAACAATTGGTTATAATCATTGCCTTTATCTTCTCCTCCAACAATCCATACTGTTGGCGCATCCATACTTTCTAAGGCAAAATATGTAGCATTTACATTAGTTGCTTTAGAGTCGTTTATGTACTCTACTTTATTTATCCGAAGCACCTGTTCTAAACGATGCTCAGCACCTTGGAAATTCTCTAAACATTCACGAATAGTATGTTTTCTAATTTTTAATAAATGCGCTACAGTCGAAGCTGCCATGGCATTTTTAATGTTGTGTTTTCCCTCTAAAGCTAAACTTGCTGTTGGCATAATTATTTGGTTGTTATCAATTGTTATTTTTATATTATTATCTTGTAAATACGCTCCTTGCTCCAATTTCTTTGTTAGAGAAAATGGTAATAATGTAGATTGAATTTGATTCTCTTTTAAGTAATTACAAATCACTTCATCATCTGCATCATAAAGGAGATAATCATCTTTAGTTTGATTCATTGCAATTCTAAATTTTGAAGCTACGTAGTTTTCAAACTTATAGTCATATCTATCTAAATGGTCTGGTGTAATGTTGGTAATTATGGCTATATGTGGTTTGAGATTTTTAATTCCATCCAACTGAAAACTGCTCAACTCCAAAACGTAATACTCATAATTTCCTTGAGCAACCTGTTTTGCAAAACTGTCACCAATATTCCCTCCCATGGCCACATTTAATTCTCCATTTTTTAGAATATGATATGTTAACATTGTGGTGGTAGTTTTCCCATTACTTCCTGTAATTCCAATAATATCAGCTTTCATAAACTGTGAAGCAAACTCTATTTCTGATACTACTGAAACATTATTTGCAATTAGCTCTTGCACTATGGCTACTTTATCTGGAATTCCAGGGCTTTTCATTACAATATCAGCAGTGAGAATCTTAGATTCTGTATGCTGATTTTCTTCCCATTCAATCTCATTATGTATAAGAACTTCTTTATAATTTTCTTTAATCTTTCCTATATCAGAAAGAAACACATTGTATCCTTTTTCTTTTCCTAAAAGTGCTGTCCCTACACCACTTTCTCCTCCACCAAGAATAACAAGCCTTTTCATTTATCGTATTTTCAATGTCACTATCGTGACTATAGCTAACAGGATTCCTACAATCCAAAATCGTGTTACAATTTTACTTTCATGATATCCTGATTTTTGAAAATGATGATGTAATGGCGACATTTTAAAAATACGTTTGCCTACACCATATTTTTTCTTTGTGAATTTGAAATAGCTTACTTGCATCATAACCGACAAGGTTTCCACAAAAAATATCCCGCACAACAATGGTATTAACCATTCTTTACGAACAGCAATAGCAATTACTGCAATAATTCCACCTATAGTTAAACTGCCTGTATCTCCCATAAACACTTGTGCTGGATAGGTGTTATACCATAAAAATCCTATAAGCGCTCCTACAAATGCAGCAATAAAAATTGTGATTTCTTCTACCCTTGGGATGTACATAATGTTAAGGTAATCTGAAAAGATAATATTCCCAGATACCCAAGCAAAAACGCCCAACGTGAGTACAATTATGGCGGATGTCCCCGCGGCGAGACCATCAATACCATCGGTAAGATTTGCACCATTAGAGACTGCAGTTATAATAAATATAACTACTAGAATAAATACAATCCAAGCATACTTTTCCAGACCAGGATTTATCCATGTAATTAAATCGGCGTAATCAAACTCATTGCCTTTTACAAATGGAATGGTTGTTTTTGTCGATTTAATTTCAGGATTAGATGGCTTTACTTCCGAGGTATTAGACACTACAATCTCTTGCTGTGCTTTATGGAATTCTTCTTTTATAGTTACATCCTTATGAAAATATAAGGTTGTGCCAACAATAATTCCCAGCCCTACTTGACCAATAATTTTAAATTTTCCACTTAAACCTTCTTTATCATTTTTAAACTTTTTAATATAGTCGTCAATAAACCCAATTATTCCCATCCAAATGGTTGTTACCAAAAGAAGGATGATATAAATATTGTCTAATTTCGCTAATAGTAATACAGGAATTAGTGTGGCTAGAATAATAATGATTCCACCCATTGTAGGAGTGCCTGCTTTTTCTTTCTGTCCTTCTAAACCTAAATCTCTAATGGTTTCACCAACTTGTTTCTTACTTAAAAAATTGATGATTCGTTTCCCATAAATAGTAGAAATTAACAATGACAATATTATTGCTGCAGCAGACCTAAATGTTAGGTAACCAAAAAGTGTAGCTCCTGGAAACTGAAATTCTCTTTCTAAATATTCAAATAAATAATACAGCATACTATTTTTGTAATTGTTTTAAAAAATTGGCTACTATTTCATAATCGTTAAAATTGGTTCTTACACCATTCACTTCTTGATATGTTTCATGTCCTTTTCCAGCAATTAAAATAATGTCGTTAGCACTTGCTAATTGACAAGCTGTTTTAATTGCTTGTTTTCTATCGACAATAGACATTGTTTTTTTGAAATTTTGTGGCTGTACACCGGCTTCCATATCTTCAATAATCACTTCAGGAACCTCTGATCGTGGATTATCACTTGTAAAAATAACTTTGGTACTTAAAGCAGAAGCTATATGCGCCATCTTTGAACGTTTGGTTTTATCCCTATCGCCTCCACAACCTACAACCGTAATTAACGCTTCGTTTTTAGTACGGATACTATTAATAGTCTCCAAAACATTTTTAAGTGCATCAGGTGTGTGTGCATAATCAACAATAGCTGTGATTTTATCTTCAGAAATCAAATACTGAAACCGTCCACTTACACTTTCTAATTCACTAATTAAACGTAATATTTCAACCGTTTCCAATCCTAACAAATCTGCTGTACCATATATAGCTAGTATGTTGTAGGCATTGAAATTTCCAATGAGTCTTGTCCAAACGTCTTGATCATTAATTTTTAGAAACAATCCATTTAATTGATTTTCTAAAATTTGCGCTCTATAATCCGCATAACTCTTTAAAGCGTAAGTATATTTTTTTGATGCCGTATTTTGAAGCATTACCAATCCGTTCTTATCATCAATATTAGCTAGCGAAAAAGCTGATTTCGGCAACTCGTCAAAAAATGATTTTTTAACATCTCTATATTCGGCAAATGTGTTGTGATAATCTAAATGATCATGAGACAAATTGGTAAATATGCCGCCTTCAAAATGTAAGCCTTCTGTCCTATTTTGATGGATTCCATGAGAGCTCACTTCCATAAAACAAAACTCAACACCTTCATCGTTCATCTCCTTTAAGTACTTGTTTATAGATAAGGAATCGGGTGTGGTATGCGTTGGCTGATATTCAACATTATCTACAAAAATTTTAACAGTAGATAATAACCCAACCTTAAATCCAGCCTTTTTAAACAGTTGATACAAAAGTGACGCAATAGTAGTTTTTCCATTTGTTCCAGTAATCCCAATAAGTTTCAAGTTTTCTGAAGGGTTTTCATAATAATTTGATGCCATGACAGCCAAAGCTCTACTCGTGCTATCCACCTCAACATAAGTCACATTGTCTTTAAGTGCATCTGGAATTTTTTCACAAATAATTGCTACTGCTCCTTGACTAATTGCTGTATTTATATAATCATGACCATCAGAAGAAGTTCCTAAAATTGCCACAAACACATCATTAGAATATATTTTTCGCGAATCAAAATGAATACTATTTATGCCAATACTTGTACTTCCTACAACTGCATTAAGTGTTACTTTATATAATATGTTCTTTAATTCAATCAAGATAATTGCAAGATTACAGTTTGATTTTTCTTTACTTTAGTTCCTCTAGATATAGATTGTGATGTTACTTTACCATTTCCTACCAACTTTACTTTTAACCCCATATTCTCTAAAAGAGTTACAGCATCCATTGCTGACAAACCTTTGAGATCTGGCATTATGGTTTTATAAGTGCGTGCTATCATATAATAGTCTTCAAAATCTTTTTCTACAGCTGTATTTGTGAATTCTAATGTTTCAACCTCATCAACTAGAGGTGTGTCCGTAAAAATCTTTTGAGCAATTGTTTTGAAAACTGGCCCCGAAACATCTGCCCCATAGAATCCTTTTTCAATACTTGGCTTATGAATAACTACAATGCAAGAATATTTAGGACTTTCAGCAGGAAAATAACCTACAAATGAGGATACATATCTTTTGTTTTCATTCCAATCGTCCATCCAGTATTCTGTTTGAGCAGTTCCTGTTTTTCCAGCCATTGAAAAGTTTGGAGAATACAATTTTTCTCCCGTACCACGAATCACCACATTTCTTAAAATTTCTTGGAGTTGATTTATGGTTTTTTCTGAGCAAATTTTTGAATTCATGACCACTTTATCAAATGCTACAATTTGCTTATTAAACTCCTTAACTTCACTAATAAATCTTGGCTTAACCATTTCGCCATCATTAGCAATAGCATTATAAAAAGTGAGTATTTGCAACGGGGTTAGCTCTAAATTATAACCGTAAGCCATTGATGGTAATGCATTTTTACTCCACTTTTTATCTCCAGGCTCTGGTATATCTGGTTGCCCTTCGCCAATTATTGAAACACCAAGAGGCTTATTAAGATTCCAACTTTTTAAGCGTTTAATAAACTTTTTAGGGTTTTTGGAATAATGATCATCAATAAGTGTTGCCAAACCTATATTAGAAGACACTTCAAGTGCTCTCGCCGCTGAAATTTTTCCGTAACCACCACGATGTGAATCCCTAATTTTTCTTCCGTAAAACGTTTTTACACCATTTTTTGTGTCTACAATTGTAGCCGTATCAATAACCTTATCTTCTAAAGCTGCAGCAAATGCCATGACTTTAAATGTTGATCCTGGTTCATGACTTTCCCCAACCGCATAATTTAAACGTTCGTAATACAAGCCTTTGCCATTATTTCCTAGATTTGAAATGGCTTTAATTACTCCTGTCTTAACATCCATAACTACAACGCAGCCATGATCTGCTTCATACAATTCTAATTGGGCAAGCAATGCATGATGTGCTATATCTTGAATATTGACATCAATAGTGGTATAAACATCATAACCATCTTGAGGTTCTATTTGATTATAATCTCCAATAGGTTTCCATTGTTCTTTACCAATTTTTTGTTTCAAACGTCGCCCGTTGGTCCCTCGCAAGTATTTTTCGCCAAAAGCGCCATCAATTCCTGGTCGTGTTACGTTTCCTTGGTCATCAAAACGTTCATAACCAATAATACGTTCAGCAATTCCTCCCATTGGATGTACACGCTTGGTACTTTGTTCTACTATAAGCCCTCCATTATTACCACCCAATTCTAACAATGGAAAATTTCTAAACTTAATGTAATTTGTATATCCAAGATTTCTAGCTAATAATAAATATCTATTCTTATTTACTCTTGCCCTTCTTATTTTTTGTTGAAAAAAACTTGAAGGTTTCCCATGGAATTTTGCTAGCTCATCACACAAAGGCTT
>CAZQBE010000060.1:0-10241 GCA_964591595.1 uncultured Flavobacteriaceae bacterium | reverse complement strand
GTTCTTGTGCTACACGACAAGATATTGTGTATTTTCAGGACGAACCTTTATCAGCTGCTGTAGAAAATTCTAACTCTAATTTTGAATTACATTATAATTCAGATGATTTATTAACTATTAATGTATCGGCACTAGATCCTAAGGTAGCAAGACCTTTCAACTTAGAAGCAACATATACAACACAATCTGTAATTGATGGACAGGGAACTTTAAAACAGCAAACTTACCTCGTTGACAGTAATGGAAATATTGAGTTTCCAGTCTTAGGTACCGTAAAATTGGGAGGCTTGACAAGAACTGAAGCTACTGTGCATTTAAAAGAAAAATTAAGTGAGTATATTAAAAGCCCTATTGTAAACATTAGATTAGCCAACTTTACTATTTCAATTTTGGGAGAAGTTGCAAAACCAGGTACTTATACCATACAAGATGAAAGAATTTCATTAACTCAAGCTTTAGGATTAGCAGGTGATTTAACTATTTATGGCAAAAGAGATAATGTGTTTTTAATTAGAGAAGTAAATGGTGAAAAAAAATATACAACTTTTGATCTCACTTCTGTTAATGTTTTATATTCATCAAATTATTATTTAACACAAAATGATGTAATTTACGTGGAACCAAATAATTCTAAAATAAGATCTTCTGGCTATAACCAAAACAATGGAATAATAATTTCAGCTATTGGTACTATTGCAACAATAGTTGCCATTTTAATTAAATAAAACTATTTTAACCCCATGAGTTTATCTTCTAAGAATAATTCTAGCCTAAGAGAACAACTAGAAAAATATTTAGTAAAATGGAAATGGTTTTTAGCTAGTTTCATTATTTGTTTTGCAATTACATTTTTATACTTAAGATACGCTACAAATATTTATAAAATAGAAGCTACAATTAAAATTGCTGATAGTAATGAAAAAAGCATGCAAAGAGAGGCGAATAGAGCGTATGATTATGGGTTATTTGAAAAAGACTATAATAGTGTTCAAGACGAAATTCAAGTTCTACGTTCCAGAGCAATAATTAATAATGTTGTATCTAATTTAAACCTTAATATACAATACTATATACAAGGAACAATTAAAGAGCTTGAAATATATACTAATCCACCTTTAACAATTAATTTTCTAGAACAAGACAGTGTATTAACAATTATTGACACTACTTTTACCTTAAATGTAATCTCAAAATCTCAATTTACATTTAAAGACTCTGTCAAAAAATTCAACTTTGGAGATAATATTAATACCACTGTTGGAGATATTATTTTAACACCCAACTTTAATCAGCCAGAAATGAAAGTTGGAAAAAGTGTCAAAATAAAAGTCTCTCCAATTTCAAAAGTTAGTACATACTATAGCGAAAAAATTAAAATTAAAACATATGGTGAAAATTCGAGTATTATAAACATTGAACTTGTTGAACCTGTAATTGAAAAGGGAGAAGATATATTAAACAGCCTCATAGCTGAGTATAACCAACTAGTAGTTAATAATAAAAATAAAGTTGTTAAAGTCACTTCCGATTTCATTAATAATCGTTTGCAAGTGGTTTCGTCAGAATTATCAGCTGTAGATTTAACTTCTGAGACCATTAAAAAGGAAAATAAATTAACCGATTTATCTTCACAATCAAGTATTTTTCTTCAAACAGAAAGAGATATAGAAGCCCAACAAGTAGTCACTTCAACAGAATTGCAATTAATTGACTATATGTCTAATTACTTGAAGGAGAATAGTGGCAAAAGTGAACTTATTCCCGCCAACATGTCTTTTAGAGATAACTCAATAAATGAAATCACCAAAAAACACAACGATTTAGTTATTCAGCGGAATAGAATGCTAAAAAATTCAAGCGAAAAAAACCCTGTTGTTGTTAATTTGGATGCACAAATTATAAGCTTAAAGCAAAGTTTAAATACTGGTTTAGAGAATATTAAATCTTCAAATAAAATTAAACTTGAAGCATTAGATAGAGAAGGTTCAAGAATTTCATCTCAATTATATTCTGCTCCTAAAAAGGAAAGGCAATTTAGAGACCTAAAACGCCAACAAGATATTAAAGAATCATTGTTTTTATATTTATTACAAAAGCGTGAAGAATCTGCTATATCACATGGTGTAACATCACCCAATGCTATAATTTTAGACGACGCTTATGCAAGCTCACTCCCTATTTGGCCAAAAAAAGAAATATTGTTTTTAGGGGCTTTTATTTTAGCGTTCCTTATTCCAACAAGTACAGTTTACATTTTAGATATGTTGGATACAAAAATTAGAAATAAGAGTGATGTTAATAAAGAGCTATCTATACCTTTTATTGGTGATGTTCCTAGATCAAACTCTAAAAGCGTTTTTATAGAAAAATTAGACTATTCTCCAAAAGCTGAAGCTTTCAGATTAATTAGAACAAATATTGATTTTATGATTCCTAATACAGGAAAAAGTAAAGGGAAAACTATTTTTGTAACATCTACAACAAGTAAAGAAGGAAAGTCACATACAACTATTAACCTAGCAAAATCCTTATCTTTTTCCAATAAAAAAGTATTGATTATTGAAACAGATATCCGAGTTCCAAAATTGAATAAATATTTAGGCATTGAAGGTAAAAAAGGGCTTGGTTTAACTAACTTTATTGTTGATAATAAAATAAATTTTGCTGATGTAATTAATAAGGTAAGTGATAATCTAGACATAATTCCTTGTGGAACCATCCCTCCTAATCCAGCAGAATTATTAATGGATGAAAAATTAGAAATACTTTTTAATGCTGTAAAAAATAAATATGATTACATTATTGTAGATACCGCAGCAGTTGGGCTAGTAACCGACACTCTATTGATTAGTAAATTCGCTGATATGGTAATTTATGTAGTAAGAGCTAATTATATAGATAAGCGCCAATTGCATGTTGCACAATCAATGTATGATGAAAAAAGATTACCTAATATGGTCGTGCTCTTAAATGCTGTTATACATAAAAGGGGCTATGGCTATGGCTATGGAAATATCCCTAAGAAAAAATTTAAATTCTTTTGATACTAATTTATAGTTTATAACTCTAAAGTTTTCTTCTTTTTTTTTCTTGTTTCAATAAGTTAAGCTCTCTATTGGTTTGTCCTGCTACAGAAGTGTTTTCCTCAGCTCTACGTATTAAATATGGCATAACATCTTTAACGGGGCCAAATGGCACATATTTAGCAACGTTATATCCAACATTTGCACTATTAAAGCTAATATGGTCGCTCATACCATAAAGTTGTCCAAACCACACACGATTATCGTTCTTCGTTATATTGAGCTTTTCCATAATCTCCATTGCTAAATATGAACTTTCTTCATTATGTGTACCTATAAAAAGAGAAATATCATCAAGATTATTTAAGATATAAGTAAGTATATTATTAAAATTGTCATCTGAAGCTTTTTTATCTTTACAAATTGGAGACATATAATTTTTTTCTTGAGCCCTTAATCTTTCTTTTTCCATATATGCGCCTCTCACAATTTTCATTCCAAGGGTATAACCTTCTTTTTTACTGCGCTTATGTAATTCTTTAAGATAGTCAAATCTGTCCCAACGGTAAGCTTGCAATGTGTTAAAAACAATAGGCTTCTCTGTATTGTATACCTTCATCATCTCTTCTGCCAATACATCGGCAGCATCTTGCATCCAACTTTCTTCTGCATCAATAAGAACTTCTACATCTTTTTCTTTTGCAAGTTTACAAACCTTATGATAGCGCGCTACAATTTTATGCCATTCATCTTGCTCATCTGGAGTAAGCGTAATACCGCTTCCTTTTTTTTCATACAAATCAAGGCGTCCAAAACCTGTTGGCTTAAAAACCGCTATTGGCATCGACTCCTTATTTGAAGCAAATTCAATTATTTCAAGCGTTTTATTTACAGCAATATCGAATTGAGCTTCATTTTCTTTTCCTTCAACTGAATAATCTAATACACTTGAAACGCCTTCATTAAACATATTATCTATAACTGGCAAGCAATCTTCTTCATTAACTCCCCCACAAAAGTGATCAAAAACTGTCGATCGTATTAATCCTTCTACTGGTAAGTTTGCTTTTAGTGCAAAATTGGTTGCTGCAGTACCTATTCGCACCAATGGTTCGTGAGAAATCATTTTAAACAAAAAGTAGGCACGTTCTAACTCGGAATCGCTTTTCAGCTTAAAAGCAATTTCAGTATTATCAAAAATTCTTGTTTCTGACATATCTTAAAACTATTTTAAGCAAAGATATTTATAACTAAGATACTTTTTTAATAAAATTCTACTTATTTTCATGCCAAATTATTTGGTTCACTCTTTATGAAATCTATAGTTACACAGCACTACGCAATTCATTTTAATTCAGCATGTTATACTGAGTTGAATGCCTTTTTAAATAATTCAAATTTTTCTAAAATTTTTGTACTTGTAGATACCAATACGCACGACCATTGCCTCCCTATTTTTTTATCACATTTAGTAGTACAGCAAGAGATTGAAATTATTGAAATAGAAGCTGGCGAAATAAATAAAACAATTGACACCTGTGTAGGTGTGTGGAATACTCTTTCTGATCTTAATGCTGATAGAAAATCTCTTATGATTAATTTAGGTGGTGGCGTTGTAACAGATTTAGGAGGTTTTATTGCTTCTACGTTTAAGCGAGGAATTGCATATATTAATATACCTACAAGCTTATTGGCAATGGTTGATGCATCGATTGGTGGAAAAACTGGTATTGATCTTGGGACATTAAAAAATCAAATTGGCGTTATAAATTTTAGTAAAATGGTTTTAATTGATACTGCTTTTTTAGAAACACTACCACAAAACGAAATGCGCTCTGGTTTAGCCGAAATGTTAAAACATGGTTTAATACATAACCATATTTATTGGGACAAAATGAGCAATCTCTCACTATACAAGCTCACAGATTTAGATATGTTAATATATGAATCTGTTCAAATAAAAAAAGAAATAGTTACTCAGGATCCAACTGAAATAGGACTAAGAAAAACACTTAATTTTGGACACACTCTTGGACACGCCATAGAGTCCTACTTTTTAAGTGATTCTAATAAAAATCATCTTTTGCATGGTGAGGCCATAGCCATAGGAATGATTTTAGCATGCTATATTTCTTATAAACAAGAAGGTTTCCCTAAACAGACCTTAGAATCTATTAAAGCCATAATTTTAAATACATTTGGCAAAGTAGCCATTTTAGAATCTGATTATCCTCCAATTATAGAATTATTGAAATACGACAAAAAGAATACTCATGGTAATATCAATTTTATTTTATTAGAAGATATTGGTAAAACAAAAGTTGATTGTACAGTTAAAGACACTACTATTCTTGACGCCTTTTCATATTATAAGGCATAATTTATTTGATT
Source organism: uncultured Flavobacteriaceae bacterium (assembly GCA_964591595.1). Taxonomy (GTDB): domain Bacteria; phylum Bacteroidota; class Bacteroidia; order Flavobacteriales; family Flavobacteriaceae; genus JAADHG01. The sequence continues at coordinate 4,827 of CAZQBE010000060.1, read as the reverse complement.
TTTTTTATACCCAAAATCTTTTTGAATTAAAATTATTCGTAACTTTATTTCTAACAAAAATTATTGAATTTTAATAACAACTTTTAGATAATTTACATGTGATAGAATAACTTTAATAGCATACCCATGAATCGCGTAATTATCGATTATAAAAAACTTACTCCGGAGATTTTGAAACTACTTTCGAAAAAATTTCCAGATGGTTATAACGATAAAGATATTGTTACTTTTGATAACCATCATAATGAAATTATTGAAGCAGTAGAAGTAAATACTAAGGATACCACTTACCTTGTTAAAGTTAGCTCAAAACTACATTATTCAATGACAAACTTTGATATTGACTTAGATAATAGTCCTGTTGACTTAAATTTAGAAAATGAAAGCTTAAACGATTAAAAGTAATTCTCAATATATTACAAAAATATCGAACTAATCTAAAATTACAATTCATTAAAAATTGAATGCATCAAGCGTTTTTTATCATTGATACTTTCTTCTAAAGAAATCATGGTTTCTGTTCTATAAACTCCATCAATATCATCAAGCATAAAAATGATATCCTTAGCATGTGTAGTATCTTTAGCCCTAATCTTGCAAAAAATATTAAACTTGCCTGTAGTAATGTGAGCTACAGTAACATGAGGAATCTCATTAATACGTTGCAAAACAAATTTTGTTTGGGATGTATTTTGTAAAAATACACCAACATAAGCAATAAAAGAATAGCCAAGTTTATGATAATCTAGTGTTAGTGAAGACCCTTGTATAATTCCTGCATCTTCCATTTTTTTAACACGTACATGTACAGTTCCAGCTGAGATTAATAGTTTTTTAGCAATATCTGTAAAAGGAATTCTTGTATTGTCGATTAACATATCAAGAATTTTATGATCAATTTCGTCTAATCTAAACTTTGCCATTTCTATATATTTATTAGATAAAAATCAAAATTAATACATTTTTGTTAAAGATTATCTGTTTATTTTTAATTATTTACAAGTTTTAATGAAAATAATTTATTATCAATCAAGACGAAATCGATTTGGTTACCTACTTTTAATGGACTTCCATTTGCTAGTTTTATCAATTGTTTATTTGCATCTATTGTTTTATGTCCATAAAATTTTGATAAATCACCAAAGTCTTTAATTTTTGGTTGAAAATTAACTTTATTATTAGCTAGAACTTCATCAAATTGAATCGCAATATCTAAGATACACTCGTTTTCCTTTTCAACAATTTTTGCGTTTCTGATAATGATATCATAAAACAATTTCTTGTTTTCTGGAATATTAAAATATGTTGAATAATTTAGTCCTAGCGCATCATTACTTGCTATAGTTATTAATGCAGACAATAAAGACATATAAATATACTTACGTGTCACTTCCCTACTATAATCTTTGATGCTATGTCCTGCTTCAAACAAAATAGTTGGCACGTTTTCACTTTGAAAACTATCACCAACACAGTTTATATTAAATGCATCATCATACCTCCCAACTTGATTTGGAATATATTCTTGCAGCACATCATTCATAGTCGCAATGACCTCCATCGCAATCTTTCTAGTCTCAGTAACCGTACATTCTTCGTCTTGTGAAGGAGATAAAAAGCTTATGGTTGCTGAGGTATTTGTGCTTCCTGAGCTAAAAATGGTACGCTGGCCATGAAGATTAAAACAAATATTTGGTTGAAAATCATCAAATACTTTTCTTAAAACTATACTCTCTGGTTGCGATATGTTTTGTGCATCTCTGTTTAAATCTATGTGATTAGCATTTTGCCTAGTATACGCCAATGCTCCATCAGGATTAAGAATAGGAATGATTAAAAGCGTACAGCTTTTTAATACATAACTAAGTCTAGAATCACTCAAAGAATTAAATATATCAAATATGGATTTAGTTGTCGTGGATTCATTTCCATGCATTTGAGACCATATAAGCACTTTCTTATTACCACTTCCCATTTTAATTCCATAAATAGGTAACTTATTTACTGAATACCCAGCGATAGTAACTACAAAGTTAGAATCTAGTTTTTTAAGTAAGGGTTCAATATGGTTATTTGTAATATAACGATGTCTAATAGCACCTTCTTTATACCTATAAAACAATTGCTTTAAATCTAATTCTTTCTTCATTTCTAAACATTGACTTTACAAAAATAAACAAACTAATAATTACAATTGTAAACATGCTTTTGATTTGTATTATTTACAATTGTATATTATTTATCAGCTAATGACTAACAAAATTTAAAAGATTATGATTAATTTTTAAATTCATTCATAATATATTATATATCAATTATATAAATATATTTACAATAACTATTACTTTGATTATATTTTGATATTAAATCGTTTTAAATATTAAAATTTTAATATTCAACATGTTATAGTAAAATAAAAAATGATTAACTTTGTTTACAATGGTAAACTCTGATGATTTCATTAAAAGATTGCAAAATATCATAACTTTTTACAGTTTATCAGCTGCTACTTTTGCTGATAAAATTGGTGTTCAGCGCTCTAGTATTTCTCATATTCTTTCTGGGAGAAATAAGCCGAGTTTAGATTTTATAATGAAAGTACTTGCCTCCTTCCCTGAAGTAAACTTATACTGGCTACTAAATGGCACTGGAACTTTTCCATCTCTAAGTGAGAGCAACATTAAAGATACTGATAAAACTGAGGTTTATGAACCAATAAGAAAAGAGATTGATCGTATTATTGTCTTTTATAAGGATGGTAGTTTTAAAAACTATGAGAATTGATAAGATTCTTTAGTAAATTTGTACATGAATCTTTTATATATGAAACCCCGCTACCTTATTGTACTTATCCTATGCTCTAGCTGCTATCAAATTGAGCGAAATTGCTCCGATTTTAAGACTGGGACCTTTAAGAGCACTATAGAAATTAGTGACAAAATATATACATCAACCTTTATTAGAACAGAAGATTTACAAATTGAAACCTTTGGAGCCAAAACTGATTCAGCTACTGTAAGATGGATTAATGATTGCGAAATGGTGTTTAAAACAATAAACCCTAAAAGTATTGCAGAACGAAAAGATATTCATTTAAAAATACTAACAACTACTGATTCAACATACATATTTGAATATTCATATGTTGGAGAATCCCTTAAACAAAAAGGCGTTGCAAAGCGAATAGACTAATGGAATAATCGATTTTTAATTACTAGTTGTAAACTAGCTTTACAGTATTTAACTTCATTAAAACAATGTTATCTGACCCTCTTCGTCAATATCTAAATTTGGAACATCATCTGTATTTTTTGGATTTGAAGAATCCTCTTTTATAACTTGCTCGTCAACAACCTCAATCTCATCAGCTGGAACCTCTTCTGGGACTTCATAAGGCAAAGGATTTAGTAAATTAATTTGGTTAATTTTATCTTTGGTTAATTGATTTCCAAGGGCGTGAATTCCTTTTATTGATATAAACTCTTCAATATTTACTTCTAAATTTTCTTTTCGCTCTTTACCTCTATCTTTTGCAAAAATTACATCTGCAATTGGTCGCCAATCTGTCGATACGATTTCTAATTGTGAATTTTGATGCTCCGAAATAAACGTTTCTTCTTTACTTTCGTTTTCAATTAAAAAACGTTTTACATTGTAGCGTTCTTTGTCTCCATCGTAGTAAATAGCTGAAATTGGTTTCTTAGGCACCCATTTTTCTAGTACAATCATATCGTCGCCAAAACGTGTAGTAATCTCAGGAATAATGGTTTTAACTGTTCCTGATTGTGTAATGATAAGTATTCTGTCTTCGCCTCTAAATTCGCCAATCAGTTCACCTCTTCCATCAACATTTAGACGTTGAATAGTATCGTCAAACCAAATTTTACGCGGTTTTAATGTAGACACACCTTTTTCTTTTAACTCTATACGTTTAATGGCATATTTTGTTACTAGATTCCCCTTGGATACTCTGCCTTTTATTAATATATCAGCAAAATCTAAATCCCACTTTAGTTTTTTAATACTTCCTGATTGTCGTAGTAATACGGTAACAACTTCAGCTTCTCCATTTGGATTTGCTGAAAAATACCAAACTACAGAACCTTTTTTTCCATTTGTTAAATCATACTCTCTATCTCTGGTTACTCCTGTTACGGCAAAGCGTTTTATATAAGATGGACCTCTACTTGCATCACGATAAATCAAGTTATAGATACTACGCTTATCTTTCTTTTTAAATACAGCAACATGTATAATGTTTTTACCAATAAAGGTCTTAGAGCCCACTTTGGTAACCATCATTTTTCCTTCTTTTGTAAACACTATAATATCATCAATATCACTACAATCGCATACATATTCATCTCTACGTAAAGATGTACCAATAAAACCTTCTTGACGATTCACATAAAGCTTGGTGTTACGTATAACGACTTTTGTAGCATCTACATCATCAAAAATTCTTATTTCTGTTTTGCGTTCTCTTCCTTTACCATAACCTTTCTTTAATCGTGTAAAATAGGCAATAGCGTAATCAATTAAATGTTCTAAATGATGTTTTACTTCAGCAATTTGTTCTTCTAAAGTATCAATTTTTTGTTGTGCTTTATCAATATCAAACTTTGAAATACGCTTGATTCTAATTTCTGTCAATCTGGTAATATCATCATTAGTAATCTCACGTTTTAAATGTTTTATATCCGCATCTTTCTTCGCCAAGTCTTTGGCTATTGTATGAAACGATTGTTCCCTTTCAGCGTCCAAGTTTGCTTCCGCAATTTCAGACGCCCTTTCAAAAATAAATTTACTAGTTAAGTCACTTTGTTG
>CAZQBE010000059.1:0-10266 GCA_964591595.1 uncultured Flavobacteriaceae bacterium | reverse complement strand
GATTTTATAGATGAAAATGGAAAAGGATTGTTTTGGCAGGCTGTTAGCGAAAGTAGTTACAACCCAAAAGCATCACCGGAAAAACGAGAATTAACCTTAAATAATATAGTAGAAAAAATATTAACTAATTATCCACCTAAAAATTAAACCCTATGAAATTATTTTCAATTATTGCATTCCTAATTATGTGTTCACTTAGTGTAAATGCACAAAGAGTTATTCAATCTGAAGAGGGCTTTTCTCCTCAAATTGGCGTTATTGTGTCAATGCTAAACGACATGAGTGATCGTGTTGAAAGAACAGTTAAAGATTTAAGCATTGACGAAATAGATTTCTTGCTTGATGAAAATGCAAATAGTATTGGTACTTTAATTATGCATCTGGCTGCTACCGAAAAGTTCTATCAGGTTTATACTTTTGAAAACCGAGAATTAAATAAAGAAGAAGAAGAATGGTCTATAGCAATGTCTATGGGAAAGAAAACACAGGAAAAATATAAAGGGAAAGATGTTAAGCAATATTTAGAAGTATTTAAGAAAGTACGAGAAAAAACGCTTGAGTATTTAAAAGAAAAAGATGACGAGTGGCTAGCTAAAGTGCCTAAAGGATACCAAATGAATAACCATTGGTCTTGGTTTCATGTGATGGAACATCAATCAAGTCATTTAGGGCAGATTTTGCTTATAAAAAAACGTATTCCAAAGGAATAAAAAAAAGAGGCTTTTTTAAAAGCCTCTTTTTTTTATAATTATCCTTTTAGTAAATCTTTATAGGAATCTTTATAATTATAAAGCATTACTATATTTAATACTAATAATACAATTGCCATAACAATATTATCTATATCCATGGCAAGATGGTATAATATTGCATTAACTGAAACACTCATTAAAATAACCATCATTAACGCTGCATATTTATTTAAGAGAAGCGCTAATCCAGCAGCAATTTCAACAATAGCAACCAATGTCATTGTTTTGGTTGACATAAGAGCAGTCCAGTAACCCATAGCTTCATCAGGTGGAGGTGGAGGATCCATAAAATGAAATAATTTATTAGCACCAAAAAATAACAGTGCTAAGGCAAAAATGATTCTAATAACCATTAAAACTTTTGAATTCATAATATTTATGTTTGAGTTAGAACTTAAAGATAGGGAATAATAATTTATCTCTAAAAACTTCTAATTCTCTTTGCTGTCTTCCAACTCCAATTCTTATATTTACTTTAGAATTATTTTATCTATGAATGTACATTTTATTGCTATTGGTGGTGCAGCAATGCATAATTTGGCTATTGCTTTACACAATAAAGGTTACCGAGTTACAGGGAGTGACGACACTATTTTTAATCCCTCAAAATCACGATTAGAAGCTAAAGGATTATTACCAGAAACCTTTGGTTGGTTTTCTGAAAAAATAAATGCCAACTTAGATGCTATTGTTTTGGGTATGCATGCCAAAGCAGATAATCCGGAGTTATTAAAAGCACAAGAATTAGGATTAAAAATTTATAGTTATCCAGAGTTTTTATACGAACAATCCAAGCATAAAACTAGAGTTGTTATTGGTGGAAGTCATGGGAAAACAACGATTACCTCTATAATCTTGCATGTGATGCATTACCATGATAAAGAAGTTGACTATATGGTAGGTGCACAATTGGAAGGTTTTGATGTGATGGTAAAACTTACCGAGGATAATGATTTTATAGTGTTAGAGGGCGATGAATATTTGAGCTCGCCTATTGATAGACGGCCTAAATTTCATCTCTACCAACCTAATATTGCGTTGTTGAGTGGTATTGCTTGGGATCATATAAATGTGTTTCCTACCTATGAGAATTATGTAGAGCAATTCAGTATTTTTATAGATAGTATTGTTAAAGGCGGAAGTATTACCTATAACATAGAAGACGAAGAAGTGAAACGCGTAGTAGAAGCAAGTGACAATGCTATTAGAAAATTGCCTTACCATACACCAGAATACACAGTTGAAAATGGTCAAACCCTTTTAGAAACACCAGAAGGTCCTTTACCTATTGAAGTGTTTGGAAAACACAACTTAAATAATTTAGCAGGCGCCAAATGGATTTGCCAACATATGGGCATTGATGAAGACGATTTTTATGAAGCCATTTCCACCTTTAAAGGCGCTAGCAAGCGTTTAGAAAAAATTGCTGAAAGTAAAAATAGTGTTGCTTTTAAGGATTTTGCACATTCGCCAAGTAAGGTTGAAGCGACTACTAAGGCAGTAAAAGAACAATACCAAGATAGAGTAGTAGTAGCTTGTTTAGAGTTGCATACCTATAGCAGTTTGAATGCAGAATTTTTAAAAGAGTATAAAGGCACTTTAGATGCTGCTGATGTTGCTGTGGTGTTTTACTCGCCTCATGCTGTAGAAATTAAAAAGCTGGAAGCAGTTACCCACAAGCAAATAGCTACTGCTTTTAAGTGTAGCGAATTAATAATTTACACCAATCCAGACGATTTTAAACAGTTTCTATTCTCTCAAGATTTTAAAAATAAAGCATTGTTATTAATGAGTTCTGGAAATTATGGAGGTTTAGATTTTGAGGAAGTAAAGGAGTTGATTTTGAAAAAGTAAAGAAATTATTGATTTTTAAGGTTTCGTTTACCGGTTTTGTGTATGATTAGTTGCGTGTTTAAGCACCTAATTTAGCAAATACAAACCGAATAGAAAATCCGCGAGGATTTTCGTAAGTAGGTGAGTACTAGCAATAAATTATATACGGCTTAGTTATTTTAAAGTTTCAATAATGTCTTTAACTTCTTTTTCATCTAATTCAAACCATTCTCCTCGTATTCTTTTATTGTCAAAAGTCATATGCAATGATTTTTCAATACTTTCAGCTATTTTTCTATTTGGAAATTCTTTAAAGCATAACAATTCAATCGTAGGCTTATCAGCTTGCAATGTTTTCTCTCGGTATTGTGGTTTATTTGATATTCCAATTTTATGGAAACTATTAGTTGTGTCCATCATTAGGTAAACAGAACATTTGTCGTCCAAAAATGTTTTGGTATTTTCTGATTTTTCTCGTTTTATTAGTGGTGTATAATTTTCTATATGTTCATTAACTAATTCAATATATTCGGTTGCCAGATTATTTAAAACTTTGTTATAATTCTCTCCTTGATACCAATAATAATTATTTGCTTCTCCAATTATAGATTGATTATTTGAAACGAAATCAATTTTCCATTTTGTCAAAGATTCTTTTGTAAACATCATTAATTCATCTTGAGTTATTAGAATCCTTGTTTCAAACAGATTTTTCCAATTAAGACTTGATTTTATTGGTTTTTCTATGATTTCAAAGCTCAATATGCTTTGACTTTCAAACATGAATTTTATTTTATCTCCAATATTTAGTTTATAATCTTTAGAGAAAAAATAAAATGCCAAATAATCACGATTATTAATATTCTCAAATGAGAAAATCAAATCCTTACCAAATCCAGAGTTCGAGATAATTGCACCAATTGGTGAAGGCATATTTGAATTATATGGATTAATGTAACCACCTACAATTTTCCATTTAATTGATTTGTTATGTTCAAAATCATCAATTTCTATTTTATGTCTATTGTAGTAAGTGTTTTCAAATACAATATCATGGTTATCTGAAATTATGTAAATAGCTTCATTTTGTTCTAAAGCATTATTTAAAAAGCTAACATCATTTTTTAGAATTGTTATGATTCCCGATTTCTTTGCTTTTAATTCAAAAGTATAAAATGTACTGTGTGCATTTCCACCTTTCAATTCTGCAATGTTATCTCCAATTTCAACATGCGCATTGTTTTCAACAAACCATTTTGAAAGACTGATATGTCTTTTACCTATTGAATTGTCTAAATTTCTTAATTTTGATGGAATCTCATATTTATTAAATCGTACAGTATATGAATTATTTTTTGGGCTATTAGAATCCTTTTTATTTGGTAAAATTTTACATATTAAGTCGCCATTTTTTAAAATCTCTCTTTCCTTTTTAATAATTTGTATTATTCCCGATTTAGGCGATTCAGCAGGATTAAGAATATAAACTTCATTCATAAATTCTTTTCCATAATCATTATTCGCTTTTCTTAAAGTAAACAAGGAATTTCCCTTTTCTACATAATCGTTCTCAAGAAGTGTCCATTCAAAAATTGAATTATGATTTATTATTTCGTCGTTGTATTGAGGTTCACGAATTTTTTTCCAAGCACTATTTTCATCGTAAACGTATTCGCCTTTAATTTTTTTTAAATTAGAATCATCAAAGTATATCGAAATAGCACCATTTTCATCTTCTTTGAAAGTGATATAATTTCTTCTTTGATTTGAATATTGTTTCGTTTTGAAAAGTCCAAACATAGTTTTGTTCTAATTACGCCCAACGTTAAGATAAAAAACGTTTCAATGTTTGTTTATCGTCTGTAAACGAAGGTAGCCTAAAATTTTTATAAAGTCAACTAGGCTCCTTCCCAAAAAAACATTTTAATGCTACTTTTATTGTTTAAAAGTAGCATGACAGGTAATGCATGAGGTCATGGTTGTAGATAAGGCTTCTAATGATTTATTTTTATCTTTCGTTTTAAAAATCTCACTCATTTTATCGGCGTTATTATGAAATTCTAACCCTAATCTTTCAAATTCTTCATTATTAAAAGAAGAACACATCATTTTCATTTCATCTGTTAATCCTAATTTTGAAGATGCTACTTCAGAGGCTTTTTCAAATTCGTCTTTAGATAAATAATTAATAATAGATTGTACGGCCGCAACATGACTTCTCATATTCATTAATTGATGTTGTGCTTTTTCGGGTGAAACGTTAAGCGAAATACGATTATCGGTAAAATTTTTCATGTTCTCCATCATCTTGCTATGATTGTGATTTTCAATGACTGTTTCTATGTTTTGTTTATTGGTTTTTTCTCTATTACAAGATGTGAATAAAAGACCAATTAATAGTAAGAATGAATAGATTGCTGGTGTAATTTTTTTCATTTTTTTTATGTTGTTTATTTAAAGTTTTAAAGAGTTTTAAAGTTAAAATATTTTTTCCAAAAACCTTTCAATACTTTCTTTATTCGCTCTTATCAATTCCTCTTTAGCATTATATATATCACTTTTCTTTTTGTCTTGAGAGAGCTTAAATTTACCTTCCCAATGGGTTATGGTAATTTCAAACATTTTAATGTAGTCTAGAGCGGCATCCATTCTTGGGTTGTTGGGTTCTAAAACATACTTGTGTTTAGGATGTTCCAAGAACTCAGTCATTTTAATAAGAGATTCCTTTAAAGCATCTTTACTTTCAATAGCTTTTACAGTGCCTTTAAGATGTACTTTAATATAGTTCCATGTTGGTAATTGCGTCGTAGTATAAACGCTTGGTGAAATATAACATTGCGGACCAGAAAATATTATGGTGACTTGGTTATTATCTTTAAGTAACTCGACTTGTGGATTGTATTTGTCTATGTGACCAATAAGCTTACCGTCTTCACGATATACCAATGGCAAATGTGTAATTAAGGGTATGTTATCTTTTACCGAAATCAACGTTGCTAAAGGGTAGGTTTTAACCACTTCTAGCATATGAAGTTCATCATGGTCTTGATGGTGTGGTGGCGGATAATTCAATGTACGATTTTAGATTTACGATTTGTTGATTCTTAATTAAAAAGAGATTCTTCACTCTGTTTTACTCGTTCAGAATGAACATATTACTCATCAAATTCCAAATTGTGTTAAATGATGGTCTAAATGTTTGTATTGCATTTGTCCACGTTGTTCAGTAGTAAAATGCCCAAAAAGTGGATGTAAAGGCCAATTATTAATTTCTCTTTTACCCACAAATTCATTAATAAGATTTACGATATTATTTTTTTCGGTTTCAAAAATATAGGAATCTGTAATTATCAATTCTTTAGCAGTTCCAAGGTTATGTTTCCAAGGTTTGTCATTATACATCATGGGTTTAAAAGCCTTAAAGACCATTTTTTTTAAAAAAAAACCTCCTGTTGCTTTCATTTGTCGTTTTCCATTTGCAATCTCCAAAGTTAATTGACAATGTTTAAGCATTTGGGCAACATCCATTTTTCCCCATTGTGCTTGTGTGTTTTCGTTTAATTTTTCAATTCTAATTAAAATGTCTTGGTGTGTTTCAGGTTCAAATAATGATTTCATATACAGTTTTTTTGCTTCTGAAATTTACAATAATTATATTTACTAAATGTCAGAAAAACCAACATCGTTTTCAATAAAAAACTGGTCGCAAGACGATCAACCACGTGAAAAATTGAGAGATAAAGGGAAAGCTGCCTTAAGTGATGCTGAACTTGTGGCTATTTTAATTGGTTCTGGTAATAGGCAAGAAAGTGCCGTAGATTTATGTAAGCGAGTTTTAGCGAGTGTTGATAACAACTTAAATGCGTTGGGAAAGCTCTCCATAAAGCAGCTCATGGATTTTAAAGGTATTGGTGAAGCTAAAGCCATTAGTATTGCTGCGGGTATGGAGTTGGGACGACGTAGGCGAGGAGAAGATGCATTGTACCAACAAAAAATAACCTCGAGCAAGTCTGTTTTTGAATTGATGCAACCCATTTTGGGTGAATTACCTCATGAAGAGTTCTGGATTATTTATATGAATAACTCCAATAAGGTTATTCAAAAAGGCCAGCTTAGTAAAGGCGGAATTACAGGAACATTAGTAGATGTAAGGTTAGTCTTAAAAAAAGCTTTAGAAGTTGGAGCTACAGGAATTATTTTGGTGCATAACCATCCGTCGGGAACTTTGAAACCTAGTGATGCTGATAAAAAGTTAACTCAAAAGTTAAGAACTGCAGGAGAAAGTTTAGATATAAAAGTGTTAGATCATTTAATCGTTACAGAAAAAGCATACTTTAGCTTTGCAGATGAAGGATTACTATAAAACCACAAATTGAAAGCAACAAATCCCAATGAATTTTTTTTATGAATAAAGATATAAGCACTTCGGAATTTGTATTTTTAAACTTTGGAATTTATTCAAGTTAATGCTATTAGTTTATACTCATAAAGTAACACCACGGTTAAATTACATTTTCAAACATATATGTAAACGGATTTTAGATGTTCCAGTATCTTTTACAACTACTGTTGAAGAATTTATTGCACATGATAGTTTAAAAATGTCTTATTCAAGGCAAGCGTTAGGAAACGAATTCCATGTAAAAAGCCACGATATTTTATTTGATCAAGGGTTGTCGGATGTTGATATACAAGTGCAAGATTGGGGACATACAAAATGCTTTTTTCACAATGGAGAAAAGAGTGCAGTTCCGTTTGATATTTTTGCGGCATCTTTTTATTTATTGAGCCGATATGAAGAGTATTTGCCTCATGTTAAGGATGAGTATGGGCGTTTTACACCCAATGATAGTTTGGCCTTTAAGCATGATTTTTTACACCAACCAGTAGTCGATATTTGGGCTCAAAAATTTAAAGCTGCATTACAACAGCAATTTCCAGATTTTAAATTCAATACCAGAGCATATAATGTAAAACCTGTAATTGATGTACCCACAGCATATTATTTTAAGCAAAAAGGCTTAATGCGAACCATTGGAGGGACTTTAAGCGATATATTCAGGTTTAAAATAAAACAGTTATACCAACGCTTTCTTGTATTGTTGCGGTTTAAAAGAGACCCTTATGACACGTTTAAGTGGTTAACCAATATGCAAAAACATACAAAGAGTAAGTTTACGGTTTTCTTTCTAATTGGCGATTTTACCACTTATGATAAAAATATAAATGTCAATAAGAAAAAGTTTGTGTCTTTAATTAAATCGGTAGCAGATTATTGTAGAGTAGGGTTAAAGGCATCTTATTTTGCTTTAGAAGACTTTAGCATTTTAAAAGAAGAAAAAACAAACATAGAAGGTATAATTAACACCTCCTTAGAAGCTTCTAGAAATTCGTTTTCAAAATTAAATTTACCATATATGTATCGCAATTTAATCGAGTTAGAGATTAAAGAAGATTATACAATGGGTTATATTAATGCCATTGGGTTTAGAGCAGGAACATGTACTCCTTTTTTGTTTTATGACATAGATTATGAAATACAAACCCCATTACTTATAAACACATTTCATGTCATGGATTTTGTGCTACTTAAGCAAAAGTCGTTATTAGATAAAAAGGAAACACTCCTTAAAATTATAAATGAAGTAAAACAAGTAAATGGTACTTTTACACCAGTTTTTCATAACTATACATTTAGTGATGAAAAGCGTTGGAAAGGTTTTAAAGAGTTATTTACCCTAATTTTAGATTCTACAAATGAAGATTAATAATATTTCTCACATTTTTTTTGATTTAGACCACACACTTTGGGATTTTGATAAAAACTCAGCATTAACATTCGAAAAAATATTTAATATCAATAATTTAGAGATTAATATTGATGCTTTTTTGGAGGTGTATGTGCCTATTAACGTTAGGTATTGGAAATTATATAGAGAAGAGAAAATTGACAAAGACAAATTGCGTTATGGACGCCTTGACGATGCTTTTAATATATTGCAAATTAAAGTGAAGCGGAGTATGATTTATAAACTTTCTGACGATTATATAACATACTTATGCACATTTAATAATTTGTTTGAAGGTACTATTGAGATATTAGAATATTTACATCAAAAATACCAGCTTCATATTATTACCAATGGTTTTAAAGAAGTACAACAAGGTAAATTAAACAACTCTAACATTAATCGTTTTTTTAGTACAGTAACTAACTCTGAAATGGTTGGTGTAAAAAAGCCAAACCCTAAGATATTTAATCATGCCTTAAGCCTAGCAAAAGCAAACACAAAAAATAGTGTCATGATAGGAGATAATTTAGAAGCCGATGTACAAGGGGCTTTAAATATAGGTTTAGATGCCATTTGTTTTAATTACCATAAAGAGGTCTTGGATACTGGTGTTAAGCAGGTAGATAATCTGCTTGAGTTAAAACAATATTTATAGAAACAAAATGTATATTTACAATTCTCAACTAATAGCAATAAATAGAAACTAATGAAAAAAACTGTTGTTACATTAATTCTAGTTTTAGGACCTGTTTTTTTTGCGAAAGCACAGTCTAGTATAAACGATTATAAGTATGTAGTTGTACCACATTTTTATGAATTTATAAAAGGAAAAGATGCTTATAGATTAAACACGATTACAAGATTTCTTTTAAGAAAAAAAGGATTAAATGCGTTTATGCAAGAGGAAATAAAAGAGCGTGATTATATAAGCAACAATTGCCTTGCATTGAAAGCGGACGTATTAAGTATAAATAGTATGCTTAAAACAAAATTAAAAGTGGTGTTAAAAAATTGTGATGGAGATATCATTTTTGAATCTAAAATTGGTGAATCTAAGGTTAAGGAATATAATATTGCTTATAAAGAAGCATTAAATAAAGCTTTTGAGTCTTTTGAGGGTATAAACTATCATTACACTCCAAATAAAGATATTATCTCAAGAGCTGACGATAAAGTATCTGAGGCTAAAGTTGTTGCTGCTAAAGCAGAAGTTAAAAAATTAAAAGCAGAAATAAAAGAATTAAAAGAAGATAAAGAAAAAGCGGTTATTGTTAAAAAAAAGGAAGAGGTTAGAGAATACCCTTTTCCAGAAGCAGTTAAAAACGATAATGAAACTGAAAGTTTTTTAAAAGCTAAATCAATTATTAATGGCTATAAATTAATTAATAGCAATACTAATAAAATTGAATATGTAATTCAAAAAACAGGAATGAAAGATGTTTATACGATTAAAGATGAAAAAGGGATTATTTATAAAAAGAAAAAGGTTTGGATTATGGAATACTCAGTTGATGGCAAATCTGTTACTAAGACATTAGATATTAAATTTTAATAATTATACTTATCCTCCCAGCGTTGTTTTAAAAATTCACGGAACGCATTTTCACGAGGATTATTTCCAGGATCATAGAGTTTTGTGCTTTTAATCGCATCAGGTAAAAACTCATGGATTGCAAAATTATTTTCTTGGTTGTGTGCATATTTATAATTTTCACCATAGCCCAGTTCTTTCATCAATTTTGTCGGTGCGTTTCTAATAGACAGTGGCACACTTAAATCTCCAGTATCTTTAACTAATTGTTGTGCATTTTTAATAGCTTGATAAGATGTATTACTTTTAGGAGAACATGCTAAATATATTGCACATTGGCTTAAAATAATTCTTGATT
>CAZQBE010000058.1:0-10271 GCA_964591595.1 uncultured Flavobacteriaceae bacterium | reverse complement strand
TCAACATTAAAACAATAAAAAATGAAAAAACTAATCTTATTAGGGTTAACAGTAATCCTCTTTGCCTCATGCAAGCAAACTGAACAAAGGTATTTTGATGAATCGGCCGAAATTGATACTGTTAAACAATTATATCAACTTGTGGAAGAAGGGAATTATGATGAAGCAAGAACATTTTATAATGATACCGCAAAAGTTTTTGTAAACTCTTCTAAAGCTGTATCTCCAGACGAAATGACTGCGGCTAACAAAAAAGGGAGAGCAGATTTTACCATGTTTACTTTTAAGGATTCCATCTATCCAGAAATGGTTATTACAAAAAGTGGTAGTACTTGGGTGAACACATGGCCAACTTGGGTTGGAAAAGTTAAAGGAAGTGATACAGAAATTACACTACCTCTTCACCTCTCTTTCCAATTTAAAGATGGTAAAATAGTAAGATATGAAGGTTTTTGGGACAATCTACCAATATATTTAGAAAGAGAAAAAGTAAAAGCCAGTATGAATGAAGCGTCCGAAACATCTAATGAAGAATCTGAAGCATTAAAAAAATAAATATTAACCATTTAAACTAATCATTATGAAAATGTTAAAAAACACATTACTATTTGCATTTCTTTTGTGCTTGACATTAAATTTAACTCAAGCACAAAATCAAGCATATTCAATTCACGTTGATTATGTTAAGCCATATAAGGCAGCCGAATATGAGAAAATCTCTAAAGAATTTATTGCTGCCTGCAAAGAATATAATGCTCCAACCAGTTGGATTACTTCAACGGTAAGCGATTTTAGATATATGTATATAACGCCAATTGATAAAATGGCCGATTTAGATGAACGTCCATTTGCAAATATGGCAAAACAAATGGGAGATGATTTTGGAAAAATGTTCGATCAGTTCGATGAATGTTATGACAAGCATAACGACTATGTTGTAATAATGGATAAAAACCTAACATACATGCCAGAGGGTATATCTCAAACTCAAGAAGGACAAAACTATCGTAAATTTTACTATTTATATGTTACACCAGAAAATAGAGGCAAATTAAAAGAAGGCATGAAAGGTATTAAAGATATGTTTGCTTCGAAAGAGTCTAAACAATACTATCGTGTATATCGTAGTGGGTTCGGAAATTTAGAAAATTATTATTTAGTAGCTATATCTGCTAAAGATGAAATTGATTACGCTACTAAATCTAAAGCCAATGACGAACTTTTAGGTGAAGAACGACATGAGGTATTTGCCAAAGCCATTAATTATGTTTCTAGAATGGAAGAATTTTCAGGAGCTATGCGACCAGATTTAGCGTATTCTCAAAAACAGAAAGTGACAAAAAAATAATTGATACCCTTTAAATAATAAGTGCGGCAATAAATGCCGCACTTATTTTATGCAAGTAAATCTATAAGCCGAATTCTGTACTTTTTCTTTTTTTGAAAAAGAATTCCAAAAAAGAAAAGAGTCCTTATCATTTATCTACGTTTACTGTTACCAGCAAACTTTAGCTGCCTACCCTCCAACATCGAGCGTGCAGCTCTCAAAAGTTGGTTTACATGACATTGCACCACATAGAGTTTACCTGATTTCACTACAGCTTAACCTGTACATTCTTTCTGTTGCACTTTTCCTAATCTCACAATTGGTGGCTGTTAACCACTATGTTGCACTTTGGTGTTCGGACTTTCCTCCATCCCGAAACCGGAACAGCGATAAGGCGATTTGCTTGACGGCAAAATTACAATAAACAAATTCCAAATTCCAACTTTATAAAATTATTGTTTATTCCTTGTAAAATTCTCTCCCTTTGGGAGAAATCGAAGATTCAACGAAACAAAATTATAACAATAACCTTTTTTGAGTTAGATGTCACGAAGTGACAGAGTGGGTAAATTGTTAATAACTCATTTCAATTTAGCAAGTGTTAGTTAAAAATATTAACCTGATTTTTTAACTTTGTTAATTCATGCAATTAGCATCAATATGATGCTAAGCTAAATTCAGTAAAATTGGAACACTTTATAGTCTCAGCTCGTAAATACAGACCACAAACATTCAAAGATGTTGTTGGTCAGCAAGCTATTACCAATACATTATTGAATGCCATTAAACATAATCATTTAGCCCAAGCTTTATTATTTACTGGACCTCGTGGTGTTGGCAAAACAACATGTGCACGTATACTGGCAAAAATGATTAATCAAAATGGTGATGAAGCCAAAGACGAAGATTATGCATTTAATATTTTTGAATTAGATGCTGCATCTAATAACTCTGTTGACGATATAAGAAATTTGACAGACCAAGTTCGTATTCCTCCTCAAGTTGGCAATTACAAAGTATATATTATTGATGAAGTTCATATGCTGTCTCAGGCAGCTTTTAACGCCTTTTTAAAAACACTTGAAGAGCCTCCTAAACATTGTATTTTTATTTTAGCTACTACGGAGAAACATAAAATTATTCCTACTATATTATCACGCTGTCAGATATTTGATTTTAAGAGAATTACTGTTAAAGACACAAAGGAATACTTAAAATATATTGCAGAACAACAAGCTGTAAAAACTGAAGATGATGCACTACATATTATAGCACAAAAAGCAGATGGAGCTATGCGTGATGCACTATCTATATTTGATCGTGTTGTAAGCTTTGCTGGGAAAAATTTAACCAGACAAGCTGTAACAGAAAATTTGAATGTACTAGATTATGAAACCTATTTTACAAGTACAAATTTAATATTAGACAATAATATCCCTGAGTTATTACTACAATTCAATAACACACTTTCAAAAGGCTTTGAAGGGCATCATTTTATTGCAGGTTTAGCATCTCATTTTAGAGACTTACTTGTATGTAAAACACCTGAAACTATTGACTTATTAGAAGTTGGTGAACAAACAAAAGCGAAATATTTAGAGCAGTCTCAAAAAGTAGCACAAGAATTTTTGCTAACAGGTATTGAGATGTCCAATGAATGTGATCTAAAATATAAAACCAGCCGAAATCAACGCTTATTAGTCGAATTATGTCTTATGCAGCTTGCCTCTATCACATTTGATGGAGAAAAAAAAAACAGTAAAAACTTTATAATTCCTGCCTCCTATTTCAAGAAAAAAGGTATTGCTCCTATTAAAGTTAAATTACCTTATGAAAAAAATCAGGGATCTCTAGATACTTTAGAAGAACCTATCGATACAAATAGTGTAGTCGAAAATTTAGAAATAAAGATTAAAGAAACAGATGTTGCACAAAAAATTGTTTCCGAACGACCTAAAATTATACTGAATAGACAAAATAAAAGCACATCGGGATTGTCATTAAGTAGTATCAAGAAAAAAAAGGCGCATCTCATAAAGCAAATGGACGTTGTTTTAGAAGATGATGAATTACCTCAGGAATCTTTTACAGAAGCTCAAATGCATAATGTTTGGAATACCTATGTAAAAAAACTCGAATCTCAAGGAAAGTACAATTTAGGATCAATTTTAAGCATAGATACTCCAAAGCTAAATGATACTACTATTAGCTTAGAATTTCCAAATCACACAAATAAAGTTGAAGTTGAACGCCAACAATATGAATTGCTAGGTTTTTTGCGACAAAATCTCAATAATTTTAATATAAATTTATCTATTACAGTTAATGAAGAATTGGACAAAAAATATGCTTATACAGCTATGGAGAAGTTTGAAAAACTAAAAGAGAAAAATTCAAATATTGATGTACTTCGAAAAACGTTTGATTTAGATATTTAATGAAGTTATTTTCTACATTCCTTCTAATCTTCATACTAGTTTTATCTAGTTGTGATAGCAAAGATAGAGCTCGTAAAACGACTGAGCAAAAACTTAAACAAAGTAAGTTGACTGATTCAATTTTTCTGCTAGAAAAATATATTCCTGAACTATATTCTGAAGTTATAGTGGATACAACGTTAAATAATAATATTAAGGTTCATATTAAAAGTTACACAGATATGAGTAACAATGTCCTCAATGATTTTAAAATAGACACCATTCATTATAAATATTTTTATAGAGAGCTTATAAGTGATTTAAAAGTAACTTTAGATGGTAAAACTATTTTCAACGAAACTATAAACAAATCATACTTTAATGATTCTGAAGATAATTTTTTTTGGAATAAGGCTTTAATGATAGGACTTTATATAGATGATGTAAAAACAACTAATAAACATATCTATTTTAACATTTCTTACTGTATGATAGAATCTGAAATATGTAAAGATTATAACTTAATAATTGATAATAAAGGCAAATTAATAATTAAAGAATTGCCAGTTGAAGTAACACATTAATATGCTTGGTTTAAAACTTCCTACAGATCCGCGTTGGGTAAATATTGTAGAAAAAAACATTGAAGAAATACTTACTGATCATGCGTTTTGTGAGCAAAAAGCAACGAGCACAGCTATTTCACTAATCGTAAGTTTTCCTGAATACACCGATTTAGTTAATGAAATGATTGATCTAGTAAAAGAAGAAATGAGTCATTTTAAAATGGTGCATGACCTTATTCTAGAACGTGGTTGGACTTTAGGCAGAGACCGCAAAGACGATTATGTATTACAGCTCTTAAAATTTTTCCCTAAAGGCGGCAGTAGAACCACACAATTAGTACATCGCTTATTATATGCAGCATTAATTGAAGCTAGAAGTTGTGAACGTTTCAGGTTACTATCAGAAGAATTGCAAGACAAGCAATTGGCCAAGTTTTACAAAAAGCTCATGATAAGTGAAGCCAGTCACTATACCATGTTTTTAGGATTTGCTAGACAATATGGCGACCTTAAAGAAGTGAATACAAAATGGCAAGAACTTCTTGATTATGAAGCTACTATTATGAAAAATTTAGGAAAAAGTGAAACAGTTCATGGTTAGAAAAACTAATCTAACTCTAAGCATAAATTAGTTTTAAAATATTTTTTTTAAATAATCTTACCGAGATTATAGTCATTATTAAACCAATCCCAGCTAAAATACCCATTTTTGGAAGTATTTCTATTAGTGTTAAGTTTCTCCAAAAAATATCATAAAATCCTTGAATGCCCCAATAATTTACACTTACAACAGCAATTTTCTGCATAATTACAGGCATTACAAATAATGGCACCATGCTTCCTCCAATTGCTGACATTACCAAAATAATAATAGTACTCAACCCTTGTAATTGTTGGCGTGTTTTTGCAATGGCTACTAGGAGCATTCCAAAACTAGACACTGCAAAAGCTGTTGCAAGAATCATTAATACCAAGGCAGTTATGTCATTAAATATTGGCAAACCAAAAACTATCCAAGAGAATACAAACATTACTGTTAATTGTAAAATTGCTAACACTAAGGCGGCTCCCATCTTGCCAAATAAAATATCAGTTGCTTTTAAAGGCGAATACATTAAGCGTTTGAGTGTACCTGCTTCCTTTTCGTCCAGTAAACCACCACCAATTCCAGCAATACTGAACAATAACATCATTATTGCTGTTCCTGCTACGGCTTGTATTAATCCCAAATTTCCTTTTTTTGTATCTTCTTTAATAATAGATGTCATTTTTAAATCCATAGTATTGTTTCCTAAAGAAGAACTCATACTATTGTTACCAGAATCCATATCATTAAATATCTTTTCTTTCATTGTACTTGGCATTCCAGAATAATTAGTGTCGAAATAGGTGTTCATTTTGGCTTTTATACTTTTTTTTCCAACTGTACTCATTAAATTTTGCATTAAAACTGATTGTAACATTCCCATTTCAATTTCTCTAGCAGCATCATACTTTAGCTCCATTGGTAATTTAGTTCCAGCATTTATAGAGTCTTGAAATCCTTTTTCTAAAATTAATACACCAACGTACTTTCCCTTTTTTACTAATTGTACTGCATCAGTAATATCTTTAGGTATTAGCTTGACTTCAGCTAACTCATCTAGTTTAGAAACTACACTCTTGGAGTCTGTAGATTGATCCTTATCAGAAATTAAAAGCTGTATTGGTTTCGTCTTACTAGCTCCTCCTCCAATGCCTCCAAAGGCAAATGCAAACAAAGAGATTAAAAGTATTGGTATTAAAAAGCTTAGCAATACAGCTTTCCTATCAGAAAAGAAAAGCTTTAAATCTTTTTTTAAAATTGTAAGTATCATATTGATTTGTTTTAGTCTCTTAATTGTTTTCCTGTTAAGCTCAAGAAAATGGCTTCCAGATTTACTTTTTTAAGCTGTAAATCTTCTATTTCTAAAGCGCAGGTATTACATGCTGTAATAATTTTTGAAAGTGCTTTATTAATATCACATTCAACTATAATTGTATTTGAATTAGAGCTTATTTTCATATTCAATAATTCTTGTAGCTTCTCCTTTTGCACTTTATTTATTGTGTTAAAAGAAATCTCTACAGCTTCCTTAACATCACTCCTTTTTTGTAATTCGGTCTGTGTTCCTTGAGCAACAATTTCTCCAGCATCTATGATTGCTATTCTATCACAAAGTCGTTCTACTTCTTCCATATAATGCGTGGTATAAACAATAGTAATGCCTTGCTTATTTAATGTTTCTATAATTTCGAATATTCTGTTCCTACTTTGTGGATCAACACCTACAGTTGGTTCATCCATAAATAGTATTTTAGGGTTATGTAACAATGCAGCAGCAATATTTATGCGTCGTTTCATGCCTCCAGAAAAGGTTTTAATTAAATCGTCCTTCCGCTCTGTTAATCCAATTAAATCTAACAAATGGGCAATACGCTGTCTTAACTTTTTGATTGGAACTTTGTATAAACTACCCCAAAACATAAGGTTGTCATGAGCAGAAAACTCATCGTACAATGCTATTTCTTGAGGAACTACACCAATTAATTTTTTACATTGATTTTGATTATTGCTTAAATCAAATCCATTAACAGAAATAGTCCCTTCGTCACTTTTTAAGATGGTACTCATCATATTAATAGTTGTAGATTTTCCAGCACCATTAGGACCTAAAAGCCCAAATACTTCTCCTTTTTGAATAGAAAAATTAATGCGCTTTACAGCTTGAATACTATCAAAGGATTTTGATAGATTATTGACATGTATCATCTTAGATTATTTTTTGATATCTCAAAAGTCTAAGAAAAAGATGTACTAGTAAATTATAATCTACCGAATTGTTGATTTATGAAGACAAAATGTAAAGCTATAATGTTTTACTCTCAACGGTTTCATGGTATAAGCTTTTAATTATACCATCTGAGAGTCCAATCTTAGGGACATAAATGTGTTTAGCGCTACTCCATTTCATAGCAGAAAGATAGATACGAGCTGCAGGTATAATAACATCTGCTCTATCTTGATTCAAATCTAATTCTGTAATACGCTGCTCGTAAGTGTAAGATTTTAATTTTTTAAAATAGGAACTTAAATAGAAATAAGTTAAAGGTTTTCCTATTACTTTTCCAGAAATTTTGAAAATCTTATTGATGTTTCCGCCAGAACCAATAACATCAACTTTATCATAATTTTTAGTGTTAGCCTTAATCCATTCCTCTAGATTTGCCCAAGTTTTCTTTTTAACAATATCATTTAACAGCCTCACTGTTCCTATTTTAAAGGATTTAGACATTACTTTCTTACCTCTGTGAATAATTGAAAACTCTGTACTACCACCACCTACATCAACATAAAGATAATTTCTGTCTTTATCTATATAATCCTTTATATCTGTAGCAGCAATAATTGTGGCTTCTTCTTCTCCATTAATAATATCAATATCAATATTTGAATGTTCAAAAATAGCATTTGCAACTTCTTTGCCATTGTTTGCTTCACGCATAGCTGAAGTAGCACAGGCTTTATAACGAATTACTTTATGAGATTTCATTAATAATTTAAAAGCTAACATGGTATCATGAAGCCGTAAAATATTTTCATCAGAAATTGCATTGTGTAAAAACACATCTGCTCCAAGCCTAATAGGAACACGAACTAAGGAGCTTTTTTTAAATCGTACTGGTTTTCCGTTTTCTTCAATAATTATTGAAATTAAAAGTCTTACAGCATTTGATCCAATATCAATAGCTCCATATTTTTTTATTGACAGCATAAATTATTAAGACTCTAGTTTTTTTAAATAATAATTATAGGCTTCAAACTGAGCACGTACTTTAGGTAAATCATTGGTCTTATGCATATTTGTTTCATTTTCAGTTATCCGTCTTGCTTTTACATTATCGCTCCAACAAATTTCAAAAGTATCTAAAAGTTCTTGCTTAATAGAGGCATCGTTAATAGGGCAGGTTACTTCTACTCTATTTTCTATATTTCGAGTCATAAAATCCGCAGATGAGATATAAACTTTTGGCTCATCATTATTTCCAAAAATAAATAACCGTGTATGCTCTAAGAATTTATCAACAATACTCACAATCTCAATGTTTTCACTCATACCAGAAACTCCTGGAACCAAACAACAAATCCCTCTAACCACCATTTGAATTTTAACTCCAGCTTGACTTGCTTCATAAAGTTTATCAATCATTCTAAAATTAGAAATACTATTCATTTTTAGCTTAATGAATGCTGGCAGTCCTAATTTTACATTATTAATTTCGTTATCTATAAGTTTAAATAATTCTAACTGTGTATAGTGTGGAGACGTAATGATTTGCTTATAATTAAAAATTCGATAATTTGTATCTAAGAAATCAAACACTTTACCTATATCTTTGAGTACTTTCTGATCTGCTGTAAATAATGTATAATCTGTATATATTGTAGCGGTAGATTCATTAAAATTTCCTGTACTTACAAAGCCATAGCGTTTTAACTTTTTCTCTTCTTCACGTTCTATGATACACATTTTACTATGTACTTTTAATCCTTTAACCCCAAATATTAAATTAACGCCTTCAGACTTCATTTGTTCAGCATATTTTATATTTGCTTCTTCATCAAAACGGGCTTGTAACTCAATAGATACCGTTACTTCTTTACCATTCTTTGCGGCATTAATTAGAGAACTTGCAATATGTGATATCTTTGCTAGACGATAAATTGTGATTTTAATAGTTTTTACCTTTGGATCCAAGGCTGCCTCTCTTAAAAATTTAACAATATATGCAAAGGTGTGATATGGTGCATATAGTAAATAATCTTTATTTGAAATAGCACTAAATATACTCCCTTGCAAACTCAACCCCTTAATTGGTAATGAATTAATTTTTTTATAGAGCAACTCTTGTTTTCCTAAACTAGGAAAACTCATATAATCTCTTCTATTGTGGTAACGACCTCCTGGTATTATGCTATCTGAAGTTTTAATCCCCATCTTAGACATAAGATATGCTAAAGTGTCTTTCTCTATGTTCTTATCGTATACAAAACGCACAGGATCACCAATTTGACGATGCTTAACACTATCTTCAATTTTTTTTAAGAAACTCTTACTCAAATCACTATCAAAATCTAGCTCTCCATCACGTGTAATCTTAATCATATGTGCCGAAATAGATTGATAGTTAAAAATGCTAAAGATATCGCGCAAACAATAGCGTAGCAAATCATCTAATAATAAAATATAGTCTTCGCCGTTATACTTTGGCAATACAATAAACCTATCCATGGTTCTAGGGAATTCTATCAAAGCAAATTGACTATCTCCACTATTAAGAACCATTTTAATAGCAAGATATGATGCATCGTCTTTTAATAACGGAAGATCTACATCATCATTTAATATTATAACAACTAAAGCTTGACTTATCTGTTCATAAAAATACTTTTTAAGAAAAGTACTTTGTTTATCATTGATTTCTGATTCATTAATAATTGAAACATGATGTTCTTTTAGCTTTTTTTGAATAGTATTTAAAATATTTAAACTTTCACTTTGCTGATTGATTACCGTTTTTGTTATTATTTCCAGTAATTCATTTGCTTTTATTCCACCTAATTGATTTTTACCGCCTTTTCCAGCTTGATGAATACGTTTAATAGTTGCGTAACGTATTTTAAAAAATTCGTCAAGATTATTTGAAAAAATACCCAAAAACCTTAAGCGTTCAATTAATGGTACACTCTCGTCAGCTGCCTCTTGTAATACTCTAGCGTTAAATTGTAACCAGCTTACCTCACGGTTTACGTAAAAATTGTTTTTCTTTTGGATACTATTCATGAATTAATTTGTATTTCTACAAAGATATTTTATTTATAAATTAATCAAACACAAAGCAACAATTATTATTTTTGTAGTCTTATTTCTACTTTATAGT